>JALYNE010000136.1 GCA_030773375.1 Pseudomonadota bacterium | reverse complement strand
GCGAGATCCGCCATGCCGAGGTGCCAGGAGATCGAACCCAGATTGATGATCGCTCCACCGCCCCGCTCCCGCATGCCCGGGATGACCGACTGCGCGCAGAAGAAGAGGTGCTTGAGGTTCACGTTGATCCGGTTGTCCCAATATTCCTCGGTGACCTGATCGATCGTGTGCCGGTCGTCATTGGCGGCATTGTCGACGAGGACATCGAAGGGACCGCCCTCCTCGACCAATCGCACGATGGTGGCTTGCATAGCCTTTATGTCGGTGAGGTCGACCCGCTCGAAGTGCGGCTCGGCGCCCACGCCGCCGAGTTCGGCAACGAGTGCACGCGAATCCTCTTCGGCGATGTCGAAGAAGGTGACGTTCGCGCCTTGGCGGACGAAGCCTTCGACCATGCCGGCGCCGATCCCCGAGCCGCCGCCCGTGATCAGCACCCTTTTTCCGCGAAGGCTCGGATAGATCGCCTTGTTGTCGCTCGAACTCGCCACGCGATCAGCCCCCGACATAAACGGTTTTGGTTTGAGTGTAGAACTCGATCGCGGCGAAGCCCTGCTCGCGCGCGCCATAGCTCGACTTGCGCGAACCGCCGAACGGCACGTGGTAGTCGACGCCAGCGGTCGGCAGGTTCACCATCACCATGCCGGCTCGGATGTTGCGGCGGAAATGGCGCGCATGCTTGAGCGAGTTGGTGATGATGCCGGAGGACAGGCCGAACTGGCCGCGATTGGCGACCTCGAGTGCTTCCTCGTAATTCTTGACACGAACCGTGCTGACCACCGGGCCGAACACTTCGTCGAGGTTGATCCGCATCTCGGGCGCAGTGTCGGCAATGACGGCAGGCGACATATAGAAGCCGGGCGTCCCAAGGCTCAGCCGCTCACCGCCCGTCACCAGACGCCCGCCTTCCTCCCGGGCGATGCCGACATAACGGAGATTCTGCTCGAGCTGGGTTTCGCTCACAGCAGGGCCGATCTGGGTCGAGGGATCGAGCGCGTCCCCGACCTTCAGCGCCTTTGCGCGATCGGCGAGCGCCTCGACGAACCGGTCGTGAATGCCTTCGGTAACGATCACACGCGAGGAAGCCGTGCAGCGCTGACCAGTACCATAAAAGGCCCCATCAACAGCGCAGGCAACGGCGCGTTCCATGTCGGCATCGTCGAGAATGACGAGCGGGTTCTTGCCGCCCATTTCGAGCTGGATACGCGCTTGCCGCTTGATCGCCGCTTCGGCGACCTTGGCGCCGACGCCTTGCGAACCGGTAAAGGAGATCGCGTCCACTTCGGGATGGTCGACGATCGCCGCGCCGACCCCGCCTTCGCCGAGCACCATGTTGAACACGCCCGGAGGGGCGCCGGCTTCGTGGATGATCGCAGCCATGGCATGGGCAATGGCGGGCGTCGGATTGGCGGGCTTCAGAACGATCGTGTTGCCGAACGCGAGCGCCGGCGCGGCCTTCCAGGCCGGGATCGCGATGGGGAAGTTCCAGGGAGTGATCAGCCCAACCACGCCGACGGCCTCACGATGCGTGGTGACATCAATGGCGGGCCGGGTCGATTCAAGCGTCTGGCCATGGCGGCGGAGCGCTTCACCTGCGAAATATTTGAAGATGCGGGCGGCGCGCATCACCTCGCCCGTGCCTTCGGGAACCGTCTTGCCCTCCTCACGCGAGAGGAGCTGGCCGAGTTCTTTCGCGCGCGCCACGATGATCGAGCCGACCTTGTCGAGGAGATCCGAGCGGACCTCGGGCGAAGCCTCGGCCCAGGCCGGGAATGCAGCGCGCGCAGCTCTTGCCGCGGCATCCACTTCAGCAGCGCCGCCAGCCGGAAAGCGAGCGACCACCTCTTGCGTGTTGGACGGATTGATGCTCGCGTTGGGTGTCTCGGCGGAGACTTCCTCGCCGTTGATGAAGTGGGTCAGATTGTCCATGTTGATCCTCGTTATCGTGCGCCCGCGCCTAAAAGTCCGCGCGCCACCAAATTGTTCATCAGTTCGCGAATGCCGAAGCGCCATGGCGGTGCCGCTTTGGATGTCGTGACGCGGTTCACCAGCGTCCCAAGCCTCGGGGTGGAAATGCGGACGACGTCGCCTTGCTTGTGCGTGAATCCGCGGCCGGGCGCGTCGCGATCCTGCACCGGCGCGAACAAAGTGCCGAGATAGAGGGTGAAGCCGTCGGGATAATGATGCTCGCTCATCGCCTGGCGGATCAACTCTTCGGGATCGCGGCTGATCTCGCGCATCGAGCTGCTGCCCGTCAGCCTGTACGCGTCGGTTCCTTCGACAAGCAGCTCGACCACGGCGTCGCGCACGTCGTCCATGCCGAATCCTCGGTCGAAAAGCCGAATAAAGGGCCCGAGCGCAGCGGATACATTGTTGTCCTTGGCTTTGCCGAGCAGAAGTGCGCTTCTCCCTTCGAAGTCGCGCAGGTTGACATCATTGCCGAGCGTCGCACCAACCGGCGAGCCGCTGCTGTTCACAACCAGCACGATTTCCGGTTCCGGGTTGTTCCAGCTCGAATCCGAGCGGATGCCGATCTCGGCACCCCAGCCAACCGTCGAAAGGCCGGGCGCCTTCGTGAAGATTTCCGCGTCTGGCCCGATCGCCACTTCCAGATATTGGGACCACATGCCATCTTCGATGAGGGCGGCTTGAGGCGCGCTGCCTCGTCCGTGCCGGGCACCACCGAACGGATGCCGCCGCCGACGCGCGCTTCAAGCTTTCCCCGCACCGCAGCCGCCGCTCCGGCGTCGCCGCTTAGCGCGCCGCCCAAGCGAACAAGCGCCGGAACCCAGCAGGCGCCACCTGACGTTGCTCCACTGCTGTGCCGGTCGCTGTCGGGCGAAGATATTCCTGCTCCGAGAGGAGGCGAAAGCCGTAATGATTGAGCTCGACGGCATCAGCCCAGCTCGAATAATTTTGCGCCAGTTCAATGAGCGCGTCGGTCCCCTCCTCGCCGGCAGTCTCGACGGCGAGCCTCACGCATTCACTTGCTCTGGATCTGAGGAAGCTGGCGTAGCACATGTAGCTGGTTCGTCTTCGCTGGAGATTAACAAAACGCCCCGGCTCTGTTGCGCCGAGGCGTTCTTCCGGCGGCCCCTCATGCGAGCCGCTGCCTAATAGCACCCCCTCAAGGGAGTGCCGGAACACTAACTTACGTTAACGGTTTGAGTTCCGTCACTCAGCGAAGTTTTTGCGACGTGCTCTCCTATCCAGTGCGCTTGATCCCGACACGCGAAGGCACGGTTCGCGCGATGTTCCCCGATGTTCCCGAGGCGACTGCAGAAGGAGGCACGGAAGACGATGCGCTCAATCGTGCAAAGTTCGCCCTCGAGCTTGCGCTCGGGCACCGTCTCCATAGCGAGAGGAAGATACCTCCTCCTTCCGACATCTGCGGCGCGCCCACCGTTGAAACAGACAAGTTCATCATCCAGGAGACGGCGGCTGGCGGCCCGGCGCCGATCAGCGGCGGCCGCTATTAACCTGCTCGTCGGCTGAGCATCTACTTCGCTTTGCATGACCCGCGCGTGGGCCGCCTTGAAGCGCTGGAGGCGGCCAAGTATGGACTTCGATTGCCGTCCGGCGACCGACCCGCTAGGCTCCCAAGACTTATTCGGAGCCGACCTCTTGCTCAAATCCTTCCTCATCGCCTTATTCGCGCTTTTCGGCCTGGCGAGCGCGCAAGCAGCCGAGCGGACCGCCCTCGTCGGCGGCACGCTCGTCGACGGAACGCTGCGCGAGCCCATCCGCAACAGCGTGATCCTGATCGATGGCGACCGCATCACCGCCGTCGGAACGGTCGATACGCTCTCCATTCCCGCCGACGCCAAGCGCATCTCCACCGAAGGCATGACCGTGCTGCCCGGGCTCTGGGACATGCACGTCCACCTGATGATCAACGGCCATGCGGATTACGCCCACTGGGATCGGACCTATCTTAAGCAATTGCGCAACGTCATCATGCCGGCATCGGCCAAGCAGCTGCTGCTTGCGGGGGTGACGGGCGCGCGCGATCTGGGCGCGCCGCTCGAAGACAGCATCGCAGTGAGAGAGGCGATCCGGAGCGGGCGCATTCCGGGGCCGACCTTGTTCGTGTCGGGACCGTTCATCCAGAAGAAGCCTTATCCGGGAACGGAGGCATTTCGCTGGGGCGTGGACTCGCCGGGCGATGCGCGCGCAAAGGTCAGGCGGATTGCTTTGGCGGGCGTCGACGTGATCAAGCTCATTGACCAGGATCAGATGAGCGATGCGGAGATCGCCGCAATCGTCGATGAAGCGCACAAGCACGGCAAGCCGGTGATCGCCCACGCCCATCGTCCCGAAGAGATCCGGCGCGGGCTGAAGGCGGGCGTCGATGGCTTTGAACATACCGGCCTCGGCGCCGCGCCCGAATATCCCGACGACGTCATTGCCGCGCTGCGCGAGCGAACCGCCAACATGTCGGCAGGGCCGATCTTCTGGACGCCGACCATCGAAGGGTTGTTCAATTTCCCGCACACCGTCAGGAACCACGAATTCATTGATTCCACAGCATGGCACGAGGGGCTGACGCCGGAGATCGTTGCCGACATCCGTCAGTCGCTCGCGCACCCGGAGCGCATCAGCTATTTCCAGCAGACGCCGCAGCGCTGGCCGACGCTCAAGCGAAAGTTCCAGCAGCTTCGCGACAGCGGCGCCCTTCTTCTGATCGGCACCGACTCCGGCATCCCGATGAAGTTCCACAGCGGAAGCACTTGGAACGAGCTGGATGTCTGGGTGAACCAGCTCGGCGTCTCACCGATCGATGCAATCCGGGCTGCCACTTATTGGCCCGCCGTCGCGATGAAGGCGGATAAGGATTATGGCACCGTTACCGAAGGCAAGTTCGCGGACATCATCGCGGTCAGGGGCGACCTCCTGAAGCACATCGCGCTGCTCCAGCGTGTGGATCTCGTGATCAAGCACGGCAAACAAGTGAAATGAGCGGGGGCGGGTCTCACCCGCCCCCGACCTCGTCCAAACGAAGTCCGGACGAAGGTTGAAGAGGTTCTCAGAGACCCACGTCCGGGAGGTCAATGACACCATCCGGCGAACGGCAGTGACGGTTGAGCACCTCACCCCGGCCGAGGCCGATCGCATCTCGACCATTCAAGCATGAGCAAGCTCCGGGCAGCGAAAGCACGCGACCGGATGACCTACCTCTATTGGACCAACGGCGGACGCTTCATCAACATGAACGATCCGGCCCATCCCTGGCCCGAATTCCCGGACTTCGTCTCAGCCTTTTACTCGAACGAACGCGCGGTCGACATGTACCACGATTACATCCGCGCCATCGTCACCCGCACCAACAGCACCACCCCCACCGCCGAAGCGAACACGCGCAACTACATCGCCAGGCACGTCGCGTTCGCCACCCGGCTCGGCAAGCCGCTCGTCATCGAGGAATTCGGCTATCCGCGCGATGCGGGAAGCTTCGAACCGGGAACGCCGACCAGCTATAAGGACCGCTTCTACCGCGTCATCTACGATGCGGTGCTGGAAAGCGTGCGCCGGGGCGGTCCGCTTGTCGGATCGAATTTCTGGGCCTGGGGCGGCGAAGGCCGCGCCCGCCACGCCGATTACGCCTTCCGACGCGGCGACACCTCCTACATGGGCGATCCGCCGCACGAGCCCCAAGGCTGGTACAGCGTGCTTGCGGGCGATCAGAGCACCACCGCCTTGATCCGCTCGCACGCCGCCGCGCTGAAGAGCGTCCGGGCCTGAGCGGGCCGGGTTCCCACCCGGCCCTGCCTCGGCGTGGTCAGAAGTTGTAGGCCCGCTCGCCGTGGTCGGTGATATCGAGGCCTTCGCGTTCTGCGTCGTTGGCGACCCGCATGCCTAGAAGCGCCTTCACGATTCCGAACGTCACAGCCGAACCTACCGCCGACCATAGAATGGCGATCAACACTGCCTGGAGCTGAATCCATGTTTGCGCCGCAACCGAGAAGTCTGCGGCGCCGAACCCGCCAAGCCAAGGCGCGGAGACGATGCCGGTGCCGATCGAGCCGACGATCCCGCCAAGGCCGTGGATTCCGAACACGTCCAGGCTGTCATCGAGCTGGAGCCGGTTCTTGAGGCTCCCGACGAACCAGTAGCAGACCAGTGCCGCGGCGACGCCGAGCGCCACCGAGCCTGCCACGCCCGAAGTGCCCGCCGCCGGCGTGACGGCAACGAGGCCTGCGACCGCCCCCGAAGCGCCGCCGAGCAAGGATGGCTTTCCCGAAACGAGGCGCTCGGCGGCCATCCAGCTGAGCACGCCCGCCGCCGGCGCGACAAAGGTGTTGATCATTGCGATCGCAGCGCCGCCCGTCGCCTCGAGGTTGGAGCCGGCGTTGAAGCCGAACCAGCCGACCCAGAGGAGCCCCGTGCCGACCAGGGTCATCACGAGCGAATGCGGCGGTGTCGCTTCCCGCAAGAAGCCGATCCGCTTGCCCGCGAACACCACGCCAACCAGACCGGCGATGCCCGCGTTGATGTGGACCACGGTGCCGCCGGCAAAGTCGAGCGCGCCCATTCCGAAAATGAGCCCGTCCGATGCCCAGACCATATGCGCGATCGGCGCGTAGACGATCGTCAGCCAGATTGCTGCAAACAGCAGCATCGCCGAGAATTTCACGCGCTCGACCAGCGCCCCCACGACCAGCGACGCCGTGATCGCTGCGAACGTCATCTGAAAGGCCACGAACACGAACTCGGGAATGCCGACACCATCGGTGAAGGTCGCCGACGCAGTCTCGCCCTTAATGCCGCTGAGGAACAGCTTCGAAGTGCCGCCAATGAATGCGTTTCCTCCGTCGAAAGCGAGGCTGTAGGCCCAGCCGACCCAGACGAGGATTGCAACGGAGGTGATCCCGAGAACCTGACTCAGCACCGAAAGCATGTTCTTGGTGCGCACCAGCCCGCCGTAAAAAAGCGCCAGGCCGGGCAGGACCATCAGCAGCACGAGGATGGTCGAAAACAGCATCCAGGCGGTGTCGCCTTTGTCGATGCTGAGCGCGACAGCGGGCGCCGCGGCTTCCGCCGCCCCGCCCAGCATCAGGAGGCTGCCCAGCGCTGCCGTCCACCACCGCAGCTTAGCTTGCTTCAACATTCCGCGACTCCTCAAAATGCCACGCCAGCCGAGGCGAGCAGGCCCGCCTCGCTGGCATTGCGGCCGCTCGGCGTGATGAACGCTGCGTCCGTGTCCACGTAGGAGAGGCCAAGCGTGAGCGCGCCACAGCATAGGTCGCACCGAGGCTCCAGTCGGTATATTCGTCGCCAATGGTGAGGTAGCTCGGCCCGAAGCTGTGGCCGAGATGAGCGCTGAGGGTTATCGGCGTGGCTGGGAGCGCCGCATTGAGGTCGCCGGCAAGATAGAGATTGTCCTCTTCCCCAGCCCCGATGCTCAAGGCCGATTGGCTCGGCGCATAATTGGCGGTGACCTTCGCGGTCACGGGCCCGAGCGTATGCGCAACCGAGACATAAGGCTCTACAAAGTCGGTGTTGCCGCCGCCGGAGCCCGGATAATAATAATAAAGTACCCCCGCATCCACGGTGGTCCCGCCGAACGTGCTGCGATATCCGGCAATGAGATCGAGCTCCACGTCCGACTCTCGCGCGACATAATCGTCGATCGAGGAGCCCCAGATGCTCGTGTAGAAGCCGGATTCGTGTGCGAGCGTGACGCTGCCCTGGAGAGCGAAGCGCTTGTCCGTCTGTGAAATCCCGCGGATGCGATAATCGGAAACCAGGGTCGCGCCGCCGCTGGCGGTGACACCATTTCCAAGATCGGCCGCCGCACCAGGTGCGGCGCCAAAGGAAAAGAAGACAAACGAAGCAACAAACAACAATGCCGACCGCATGAGCGCACCCCCGTGGAAACCGTTACGCCCTCTCCTTCATGCTCACGGGATCCCAACTCTGAGCGGCTGGGTGCGCGAGTTGCCTCAACTGTGCAGCCGATGCTGCAGCGCACAAGGTGAAATATTTGCATGCCGGCGCCATGCCCCAGCCTTGCCAATATTCCACCTTCTCCGCCGCTTCCGCCGCCCTCCCAGCGGGTTTTGGGATCCCATCCCTCCCACTGCTGGGCTCGGCGCGACTCAGAATCGCCTTGTTCGCTCAACCAGGAAGGTTATGCTTGAGCGGATCAGCCCGGCCGCTCGGCCCAGCGATTGCATCCCAAAATACGAGGACATGAATGCCTGCCGCACATCTGCCGTCGCGCGATCTTCTTGAAGGCCCGGCCCGAGCGCCCGGCCGCGCCATGCTCCGCGCCGCCGGCTATGACGACCAAGCGATGGCAAAGCCGATGATCGCGATCGTCAACACCTGGTCCAACGTCACGCCCTGCAACATGCATTTGCGCGGTCTTGCC
>JALYNE010000135.1 GCA_030773375.1 Pseudomonadota bacterium | reverse complement strand
GCAATCGGTTTCACCCGCGTCGCGTCGAAGATGTCGAGCCAGCGATTCTCCCGGCCCGTAGCAAGGTCGGCGATGATCATCGCGGCGACGGTGCCGTTGGAAATGCCCCAGGCATCAAAGCCGGTCGCAACGAGATAGCCGTCGCTCTTCGATGACCAGCCGATGAAGGGGGCGCTGTCCATCGGCGTGTAGTCCTCGTTGATCCAGCGATATTCGATCGGCCCGGCTTCGAAATTCTTGGTCAGCCAGCGCTCCAGCTCCCGGATATAGTCCTGCTCCTCGTCCGGATGTCCGGGTTTGAACGTGGTGCCGGCGGCGATCGCGTAGACCTGCCCATTCTCGTGCCTGTGGGTGCGGATCGAATGGCCGGGCTTTTCGGCATTCTTGTACATGCCGCGCGGCACCCGCCGGATCGGGGCTGCCACCACGGGCTCCGCCTTCGGATAAGCCATCGAATAATACATTCCGACCTGGCCGAGCGGCAGGTGCGTCGCCATCACGACGTGCCGCGCCGTGACGGTGCCGCGTTCGGTGATAACCCGTGTCGGCTCCCATTCGATCGCGCGGCTTCCTTCGAAGACGTGGCTTCCTTCCCCCGGGATGGCCGCCGCCAGGCCGGCCACATAACGCACCGGGTGGAACTGGGCTTGGCCGTCGAAGCGGATCGCAGCCAGGACATCGTAAGGAAGGCCGATATTGCCGCGCTCGAGCGTGGCCGGAAGGCCGAGCCGCTGCGCAACCTCCACCTCCCTTTCGATTTGCGATACGTAGCTCTGGTCGTTCGTATAGGTGTAAGCCGGCATCGGCTCGATATCCGCCTGGATGCCCCACTCGGCGGCGAGCTCGGAAATGCGGCGCACCCCCCTCTCCTGCGCTTGCCCATAGAGGCGGGCGCGATCCTCGCCGAATTTCTGCTCGAGCGTCTGGTAGATGATCCCGTGCTGCGAGGTCATCTTGGCGGTGGATTTGCCGGTCACCTGCTGGCCAACCCGCCGTGCCTCGATCACCGCGACCCGCTGGCCCATATCCTTCAGCAGGCGCGCGGCGGTGATGCCGACGATGCCGCCGCCGATGATCGCGACGTCGACCTCGACGTCCCCGGCGAGCGCCGGGAAAGAAGGAAGGCTCGCGGTCTCATTCCAGTAGGTCCTGTTTTGCGGCGCCCCCGTCACGTCTGCCATTTATCGCTCTCCTGTTGTTGACCGCTCCGGATCTCGACCTGGAGAACCGCGGCCGGCGGATGCTGGTTCCGGGCCCCGGCGGCGACAATGCGAGTGACTTGCCCGCTGGCGGTGAGATCGGGGACGGCACGCCTGCGGCGGGCACCTTGTGGGAGGTCTGCTTCTCCACTTGGTCGAGCCTCATGCCCGCGCCAGAGCCAGTTGTAGCACCGACTGCCTTGAACGGGCTTAGACCCGGGTCTACACTCGTTCACAGCCTTTCATGACGGGCGATTTTGCCGGGGGGCTCAGCGCCGGACTGCCCTTCCTGTTGGCGCGGCTGAAGGCATGACGCCCACTAATGACAATGAAGAACGAGTGACGTGGCTGTGCACAAGTCCCTTCATGCGGTGAAGGCTGGTGTTACCGCCCACGGCTTCAGGTCAAGCTTTCGCCAAAGGATTGCTGAAGCAACTAGCTTCTCACCTGAAGCGGCTGAATTGGCGCTGGCGCGTACTCCCAAGGATAAGGAGCAAGCCGCAGGCCAACTCGGGGGCTAAGGATGGCCGTCGCGAATGAGCCGAATGTCGACCTCGCGCTCTACATAGGTCCACTCCTCAGTCTCGCGCAACTTGCCCACGAGTTCCTCGAACGCCTCCCTGTGAGCGGGGGCGTACTCAAACCAGGTTAGGAAGTCGAAGGGCTCGCCGAGGTCTCGCCCGTGATGCAGACGGCGGGCGACCTTCGGGAGGTACGGGAGGCTGGTCACGATGTGATGCGAGCGCTCCTCAAAGATCTCGCGGCGTGCCTCTTGGGTGAGTTCCCACCACGTTTCCGACTTCTTGATCGGAATAAGGGCGGCGCACGTCGCCTCGGGTCGGCCCAGCCCCTCCTGGCGAGCCGTCAAGGAGGTCCGCTCGTCCTCGTTCACGTAGCGCTCATTGCTCGTAACACCACGCAGCACCCAGTCGGCCTCGGCAGTGTGGCGGGGTTCTCCTTCGAGCACAGCCAGGCGCTCGGTAGTTGGAAGCGACTCGCCGATGACGGGCTCGATCCGCTGGATTCCCCAGGGACCGCTGCCGCCGCCCACGAAGGCTACAAGAAGTGGCCTCATCGACCCTTCAGTAGGTACCCCCACGAGATATTGTCAAATGTTGTGGATCGGGGGGGCGAACTCGTCGCCGACAAAGGCTATGACGGCCAGGAACTGCGCGAATGGCTGGAGGAGCGCGGCACCAAAGCCGTCATCCCGCCGCGCAAGAACCGCAAGGTCCAATACGAGTACGACAAGGCAGCCTACAAGCAGCGCAACACCATTGAACGCATGTTCTGCCGCCTCAAGGACCGGCGCCGCATCCACACCCGCTTCGACCGTAACGTCCAAAACTTCATGGCCGCCATCGTCTTCGCCGCAGCGGTCACCTGGTGGCTGTATGAGTCCGGACCCTAGCCGATTGGGCTATTTCACGCACTGCTACTCGCATCAGGATGCGGATGTCTTGCCTCCTGGAGGGCTATCGATCGGCAGGCGGCTCCGCTTCAACTTGCAGTTCATCGGGAATGAACCCGAATGGGCAATGCTCCGGAGCAAATCTCCCGTCGCGACCGATCTCAGCCCGTCGGGCCCTTATAGGCGGCAAGGAAGGTTTTGATCTTCCGGTTGCGGCACCAGAGCTCCGTCGGGCTGCCGTTGAACCGCTCGTAAGCTTGGCGCACCGCTTCCAGATCGTCTCGTGCCTCCAATTCATCGGCACCAACGATGTGATTGTCTCTCAAATGATAAAGTCGATAATATCCCATTGCAGTCCCCCACGCGCCGACCTGACCGCTGAGAGCAAACACCGCGCTCATACGACAGCCCGAGTCGTTCCACTGCCGAAGCCAAGAAGCTACCTCACCTCTTCTCGAGTCACGAGCACATAGATCAGAATCGGCGACCATCTCCAATCTTCGAACCGCCGTTCGGGCAGATTGCATTTGCTGATGACTTGAGCATGATCGTTCACGGGCAAGAGCAGAGGGCATATGCGCGGACAGGTACTTGGCGTCGACACGCGGACGGGCGACGGGATGGTCGCTGGCGACGATGGCCGCCGCTACAGCTTTGGACCTGGCGATTGGGCCGATCGGGGCGAGCCGGCTGTCGGCATGTACGTCGACTTCGAGATCGAGCAGAACCGGGCGCTGAGCATCTTCCCGGTGCCAGGGACATTGCCTCCACAGGCGCGCACTTCCCCTGCACCCGCTCCTGACCGAAGCGATCGCAACAAATATGTCGCTGCCATCATCGCCTTCTTCGTCGGCCCCCTTGGCATTCACCGTTTCTACCTCGGGAGAACCGGATCCGGCATCGCAATGCTCGTCCTGAGTTGCACCTTAGTGGGCCTTATCATCTCAGCACCATGGGCGTTCATCGACATGGTGCGCTATCTTGTCATGTCCGATCGCGAGTTTGCTGCACGCTACGCGCGCGTCCCCAGCTGACAGGCTACGTTGCTTCATAGAAGGCGCCGAATTCGCGATGGCCGCCTGACACGGTGAGCGCCGTCATTTTCCTCTTGGCTGTATCGTCACGAGCCGCACCCGGCGAGCGCTCACAAGAAGAGCAGATCGTGGCAGTCGAGCCAGCGACTAAGCGCGTCCCGAGGCCGCTTCAGAACGGAGCTTCCACCCAAGCCTGACAATTCAAAAAGGATCCGCTGCCGGTCAGCGGGAATGGCAAATTGGGTGCGGACGTTCGGCTTTCCTGACCCGTTCCTGGTCTTGATGAACCAGGAACGAGTCCAGAGTCGTTGGTGTAACCGTCATTTCCGGGCAGCCAGGTGATTCCACCTGACTTGAAATCACCCCAAGCGTCTTCCACGCTTGGCCTCACACATTTTGCCGCAGTGAGTCCCCTGCCGCCTTGTGGAACAAAGCGGCCGAAAGAAGCCAAAGAGCGCCAAACGACGCGGAAAGAACGCCGCCGCGCAGGTCGCTCCCCATGCCGCCCGCGCCCGCCACGGCCTGAGCGATCCCGGCCACGCTCATGGCAACAGCCATTCCACGCGCCCCAAAGCGCGCGACCAGGGACCCGAGCAGCGCGAGGGCGATCACGCCGAGGAACCAGAGGTTGTAGGGATTGTCCTCCGATCCGATCATGCCGACCGCGGCGTTCGCCCAGATCGTGAGAAAGCTCGTCCCGACTGCGACCACGGCGCCCGCGCGGTAGGCAAGGCTTGAGCTCGCCCGCATGGCAAGCTCGACGAGACCAGCTGAGCCGAACAGAAGCACGGCCGCGAAGACGAAGTCGGACCCGGTCCAGTTCACTTCGGCAGTGAACCGCATCGCCACCGCCGGCAGCAGCAGCAGGAACGCCGCGCCGCTCCACATCGCTTTCCTGAGCCAGCTCCCGCGCCAGCCGTCTATCCCTTGCGCCTTGTAGGCCATGATACTCCCCTCTGCCGTGTGAACTGAGCCTTCAGCCTAGCCAGGCGGCGGACGGGGGGCATGAGCAAATTCTGATCTTTTGGTGAAAAGCGACCCGGGAGCGGGTTTGGTGCACATCCGGGGTTGGCCGGTGCTGTTTGAGAAATTGGCTGGTGGCCCGGGCTGAGCGTTGCGCTGACAGGGGTGCGATGGTGCTGCCGCTCAGAGCGCTTGTCAGCAGGTGTAATCACCCGACGGCTCGGAAAGCACGCTCGAGCGGCGCCGCCGCGCTTATTCCGGCGATAGTCTTTCCCAGCATTTTGAAGGTCTCTACGCAGTTGCTGCCGGTCACCTTTCGATTGCGCGCCACTCGGCGGTGGTTTTGCACACCTTTCATCGCAACCCGGCTTCCGAGCACGGGCTTTGCACGCTGGCAGATCGCGCGGCGGTTAGGAAATCCAGTTCTGGCCGCGCGCATGGGTGGCCAGCCACAACAGGAGGATTGCTCCGGCACTGACCGTGATCGGAACAGCAAGACCGAACACAGCCAAAGCACCGCTGAAAAACATGATCCAACCTTCGAGCACCAGCAGCGCCACCATTGACGCGAGCAGTACCGGCTGCGCCCACGCCTTGCGAAGCAGCAGCCCGAGGCTTCCAATCAACCCTGCGAGCGTGCCGATGGCGAACGCTCCGGTGATCCAACTAGGGATGGATGAGGCAGCGGCGCGCTCCGGTTCGCTCAGACCAGCCATGGGATCGCCGAAGACGCCGACCGAGCTAAGATACATGACCACACCAAAGGCGTTCCAGATGACGGCAAGCAGCGCGACCGCCGTGAACCAGCGGGGGACCGATGCGGTCGACGCAGTGGCCATGGCTTCCCTCCATCCTCGTTAGGGAAAGTCTGCTCCTCTGCGGCCGAAAAAGCAAACAGGCGAGCACGGGCTGCGGTGAAGCGCGAACCTCATGTGTGTGGCTGGCTACCGCGTTGCGAGGGTCGATTCTATGTTCGCCGTCTGGTCGGTGCAGTCTCGTGCCCGCCCCGTCGGCGGGGCCTTGTCGCGATCGGGCCCTGATGGTTTCCGGGAGCTCGGTGCCGCTCTGCTTTGCAGACTTTGATCCCTAGGAATTGGCCGGGTTAATCCGACTCCCGGTCTGACGGTTGTGCCTGAAGACCGACGCGAATGATCCGGAGGATTGATGGTGGCGCGGCCGTGCCCGAGCAGAGCGCGTCAGTTGCGGGGCGCCTGCCGGCGGTAGCTCAGCGCCTCGGCGACGTGGATCCGGGCGACGGCTTCGCTGCCGGCAAGGTCGGCGATGGTGCGCGCAACCCGCAGCACCCGGTGATAGCCGCGGGCGCTGAGGCGCATTGCCGCGGCGGCGTCCGCCAGCAGCCGGCGTCCGGGCTCGTCCGGCGTCGCAACGGCGGCGAGGAGTTCCCCATCGGCTTCGGCGTTGGTGCGGAGGCCCTGAGCGTCGTAGCGCGCCGTCTGGACGTCGCGCGCGCTTTTCACCCGCGCTGCGACCTCCGCGGATCCTTCAGCCGGCGGCGGCAGAACGAGATCTGCGGCAGCGACCGCCTGGACGTCGACGTGAAGATCGATACGGTCGAGCAGCGGCCCCGAAACCTTCGCCTGATAGTCCGCCGCGCAGCGCGGGGCGCGCGCGCAGGCGAGCGCCGGATCGCCCAGATGGCCGCAGCGGCACGGGTTCATCGCCGCGACCAGCTGAACGCGCGCGGGAAAAGTCACGTGGGCGTTGGCGCGAGCGACGCTGACCGTGCCGGTCTCGAGCGGCTGACGGAGGGAATCGAGCACGCCGCGCTGGAATTCGGGAAGCTCGTCGAGAAACAGCACGCCCAGATGGGCAAGGCTCACTTCTCCCGGGCGAACCTTGAGCCCGCCGCCGACCAAAGCGGCCATCGACGCGCTGTGGTGCGGGGCGCGGAACGGCCGCTTGCGCACGAGGCGGCCATCGGCGAGCGCGCCCGCGACGCTGGCGATCATCGAGACTTCAAGTGCTTCGCTTGCGCTGAGCTCCGGAAGGATTCCGGGAAGGCAGGCGGCAAGCAGAGACTTGCCTGCACCCGGCGGCCCGGTCATCAGCAAATTGTGACCGCCCGCAGCCGCGATCTCGAGCGCGCGCTTGGCGGTCTCCTGGCCTTTCACCTGCACAAGATCGACGCTGACACCCGGCGGCTCGGCTTCACCGGGCGCGGGCGGAGAAAGCATCGCGCTGCCGCGCAAGTGATTGAGCAGCGCAATGAGATCGGGTGCGGCGACGATCTCGATATTACCGGCCCAAGCCGCTTCGGGCCCCTGCCCCGCCGGGCAGATCAGGCCAAGCTCGCGCGAAGACGCGTGGATCGCGGCGAGAAGAACGCCCGGCGATGGCGTCAGCCGGCCATCGAGCCCGAGTTCGCCCACCACAACATAAGCGGCAAGCGTCTCGGCATCGACCGCCCCCATCGCGCCGAGCAGCCCAAGCGCGATCGGCAGGTCATAATGCGAGCCTTCCTTCGGAAGATCGGCCGGCGAGAGATTGACGGTGATCCGCTTGGGCGGAAGCGACAGGCCGATCGCTGCAAGCGCCGCCCGCACCCGCTCGCGGCTTTCGGCGACGGCCTTGTCCGGAAGGCCAACAATCACGAAGGCAGGAAGCCCGCTCGCAATCTGCACCTGGACCTCGACGCCCCGCGCTTCCAACCCCAGAAACGCAACCGTGGCGACATGCGCGACCATTCCAGAAGCTCCCCCGCAAACGCGACCCACTTTGCAGAGGCTGCCGAAATAAGTCGAGTGGGCGCCGCGCTCCGGTAGGAGACCGCCGAACATTCGCCGCCAAACACGGTTGGCTCCGCGCGTCCGCCGTTCTCGCTTCTGTTGAACCAAGGCCGAGCTTCATGGTGTACCGTGATTCCCGAGCCGCCAAGTGATTCCACCTGCCTTGAAATCAGTTCAGGCCGCACATCATCAAATTGGGGATCCGGCTAAGCCGAACCAGAGCGCGCGTTCAGCGGGAATTCTTCAGGTGGTAATAGATGGTGAAGGCGAAGATAAAAAAAACGATGGCTGCGAGAAGAGCCACCCAGAAGAGGATCCGGAACGTGTCAGCCGCTCCACCCGCGAACCCACCAAAGCTCACGATCCCCAGCACGAGAGCCACCAGGGCAATAATCGCTGCCGACTTGAACACGTCTATCTCCTTGAGCGGATTGCAAATTGGCTTGAGGTAACCAAGCCACCAGCGATCGGTTCCGCTGCAGGCAATCTCGCCGCTCAGCCAGTGCTGAGTTGACTTGATCGAGGCTTCGGGGCCCGCTGAGCCGACCCGCTATGGCTTCAGGCAATTCAAACCGCCGCATCGGCCGCAAGCAAAGCGGACGCCGATTTTCCTGTGAAGTCCGGTGCTCTCCTGTGCTGTTTCGGTGCCTGTCTGCTCCAGAATGGGTTTCCATTTCGATTTCGTGGCCGTGTCAGGAAACCAAACAGGCGGCAATACATCTCAATGCACGTCTCTGCGGCCCGCACGGTGCATCCGGACGGGCCGGGCGGCTCGTATCTCCTGCGTCGCAAGCCATAAGAGGGTGCATGTCGAGCGCTACCGTGGAGAACCTGCTCGAGCTGCTGAGGGTGCGCCTCGATGCATTCGCGGTGTGCGAGATCGGGGACGGCTGTGCGTTGGACGTTGCTCCCTTGGACAGAACGGTCGTTCACTACGTGCTGCAGGGCGAAGGCGCGATCGAATCCGAACATGGGACGGTTCCGATCCGCTCCGGAATGGTCGCGATCATCCCAAAGAGG
>JALYNE010000134.1 GCA_030773375.1 Pseudomonadota bacterium | reverse complement strand
CAGTCATGCGATCACTCGTATGACCAGTCACAAGCTCAACGACATCATCCACTGCACGCCCCGCCCAAAAGGACAAGCATCGCGGGATCGCCGCTCAAAACAAGGCGGTTCTCAGACCACGCTTACTGTAGAGGGCGGCTGGACCGGAGCCTGAAAGCAGACGCTCCGTGAGAAACTCTTCGATGTCCGCTGGGGTCAGAGAAGCATCCTTATCGTAAGCAACTACGGGACTTACGCGGACAGTCGCGACGTCTCGGGAAAGGGTGCAGCAAGTTCCAGCTGCCGTCGAAGAGCTGCCGATTGGTCTTCTCCGAATATCTCGACCAGCCGATCTTGCGCTTGACGCCAAAGGGGGAGCGCCTCCGTTAGAACGCGCTCTCCCTCAGACGTTAGTTTGGCGATACGAGCGCGTCTGTCCTTCTCCGCTCTTTCAACAACTACCAAGCCACCATTCTGGAGTGGCTTGAGGTTTCGGGAAAGCGTCGTCGGGTCCATCGCTAGGAACTCGTGCAGGCGGGGCATGGACTGACCTGCAGGTCCTGGGCCAGCGATCGCGGCCAACAAGGTGAGCTGCGTAGCCTGTATCCCAAGCGGCCGAAGCGCTTCGTCAAAGCGGCGCGTCAAAACCCGAGCCAGTCGACGAGACCGGAAACAGAGACATTCGGCACCGATGGCGCGGGCGACTTCAGATGGTTCCATGTAGATACTCGTATATGCAACTACTCTGCTGCACACAAGGCCAAGACAGCGAGTCGGAGCCGGGCTGCGCCCGTACGAGCGGCACGTGATGGGAGAAGATGCATGATCAAAGTAACGGCTTTTGCGTGGGTGCCGCCATTTGCAGAAGGTCTGGTGCGCGACCTTCGTATCCGCTGGGCTCTGGAGGAGGCAGGCGAGCCTTACGAGGAGCGGCTCCTTAAGCAGGGTGATCAGGACTCGCCAGAATACCGGGCGATCCAGCCGTTCGGGCAGGTTCCTGTCTATGAAGAGGGTGGTCTCACATTGTTTGAGTCAGGGGCCATCCTGTTGCACATAGCTGAACGATCGAACGCCCTGCTGCCCCTTGACCCTGCGGCGCGCGCGCGTGCGATACAGTGGGTCTTTGCAGCTTTGAACAGCATCGAGCCGCAGGTCTGGAATCTCGCGCTCATAGACATCTTCTACGCCGATGAGCAGTGGGCCAAGCAGCGGCGCCCAGGTGTGGCCGAATTCGTGGAAAAGCGACTGGACGCCCTCACGGGGCGCCTTGGAGACAAGGAGTATCTTGATGACGATCGGTTCAGTGCAGGCGATCTGATGATGACGACGGTGCTCCGCATCCTTCGCCACACGGATCTCGTCACCGGCCGCCCGGCGCTCCACGCATACCAGCTGCGATGCGAGGCCCGCCCGGCCTTTCAGAAGGCTCTTGCCGACCAAATCGCACCGTTTGCGAGGAACGCCCCGCCAGCGGTCGCAGCCTGACAATATCCAGCGGAGAGTAGGACACCGCTCATGCTTCAGCTTTTTTCCCATCCCTTCTCCTCCTACTGTCAGAAGGTGCTGATTGCGCTCTGGGAGAACGAGGTTCCATTTACCTACCGTAACCTGGAAGAGCCTAGGCGACCGCTGAACGGGCCTCATTGTGGCCGCTGGGACGTTTTCCCGTCCTACTCGATGGCAGCCTGACAGTGGTAGAGTCGAGCATCGTCATCGAGCATCTCGACCTTCATCACAGTGGTCTCATCCGGCTGATACCAGAGGACAGACGGCAGCATTGGAGGTCCGGTTCACGGACCGCTTCTTCGACAACTACGTCATGGAAGTCATGGCGAAGCCGGTATGGGAGGCGATAAGAGGGGATGGCGGGCGAAAGGAACTGGCGATGGCAGAGGCGCGGCAAGCACTCGACACTGCCTATAGCTGGCTGGAGGACCGGTTGGAGGACAGAATGTGGGCAGCGGGAGAGGACTTTAGCATGGCCGATTGCGCGGGAGTTCGCGTTTCCCAGCCGCACAGAGCATGACCGCCACCTCAGCACGCGGCAGTACGCCCGGCTCGTGGATGAGTGGGTTACCGCGATCGGGCTTCGGCGAGAAGATTACGGGACCCATTCTCTTCGGCGAACCAAGGCCGCCATAATCTACAAGCAGACGGGCAACCTTAGGGCTGTCCAGATCTTGCTCGGCCACACGAAGATCGAGACGACTGTGCGCTACCCCGGGGTGGAGGTCGAGGATGCTCTCGCCCTAGCCGAGGGCACAGAGGTCTAACTGCCACGGAAGCGAGCTTCCTCTTCACCGGCGGAGTTCGTTCGCCCGAGGCTGCCTCGCGCCCTGTGCGGCCCTAAATTGCAGCTCGTGAATCTCCGAAAAGTGGACATTCCTTAGATCCCAGCTCGAGGCCATCCGCTCCCGTCATGGAAGCGCATATCCGACGGTTGATTTTGCGATCAGCCGATCTTCGTCTTGCTGCCAAAGCCTCACATCGATCGCCGCCAGTCGGCGCCCAGGAGGCGGGCGTCTGCAACGATAGGCTCGAAGCGAGCTGCTCGTAGGAAGGTGATCGACAGCGAATTCGTCACGGCCATAGCTAGCAACCGAACCATGCCGAAGGTGGCGATTGATGGCATGACGTGCCAATCTGGTTTCGGCAGCGGGTCGCTGAGCCCGACCGCAGATATCCGACGCCGCCAAGGGGCTGTCTTCTCGCAGCCGACGCGATACAATTTCATGCTCGCCAGCAAACGGATGTCACGATCATGAAAGCTATGGTCTTCGAAGCCTTTGGCGGAGTTCCCGAGGTCTGCGACGTGCCAGACCCGGCGCCCTCGCCTGGCGGCGTGGTGATCGAGGTTAAGGCGACGGGCGTCTGCCGTAGCGATTGGCATGGGTGGCGGGGACACGATCCCGACATCCGCCTGCCCCACGTGCCGGGACACGAGTTCGCGGGCATCATCTCAGCGGTGGGTTCGCAGGTGCGCCGATTCCACGTTGGAGATCGCGTCACGGTGCCATTTGTGACTGCTTGCGGGGCTTGTCCGGAATGCCAGGCGGGTCAGCAGCAGGTCTGTGAGGCACAGTTCCAGCCCGGCTTCACGCACTGGGGTTCCTTCGCCGAATACGTGGCAATTGGCCGCGCAGATGCTAATCTCATCCTGCTGCCGGACAACATGAGCTTTGCGACCGGCGCCAGTCTGGGGTGCCGCTTCGCCACGTCCTTTCGTGCCGTCATCGACCAGGGCCGAGTGCGCGGCGGTGAGTGGGTTGCGGTTCATGGTGCGGGAGGCGTCGGCCTCTCCGCGATCATGATCGCGGCGGCGGTTGGAGCCAATGTCGTGGCCGTGGACATTGATGAAACCAAGCTGGCGCTGGCTCGCGCTCTGGGAGCCTCTGCGACGATCAACGGGCGCAAGGCTCATTCAGTGGTGGAAACAGTCCGCGATATCACCGGCGGCGGTGCCCACGTTTCGCTTGACGCGCTCGGGCATCCTGAGACCTGCTTCAATTCGATAGCTAACCTCCGCCGGCGCGGGCGGCACGTCCAGGTTGGACTGATGCTGGGGGAACATGCACGAGCGGATATCCCGATGGCGCAGGTAATTGCGCACGAACTCGAAATCCTCGGCAGTCACGGCATGCAAGCGTGGCGCTACGATGAGTTGCTCGGCATGATCGTGGCGGGAAGGCTGCAGCCGGAGCGGCTCATCGGAGAGACGCTTTCACTCGAGGCCGGCGTTTCGGTGCTGACGTCCATGGACCATCGCGCACCCGACGGTATTGCGATTATCGATCCGCGTTGCTGACGCGCGCCACTCCTAACTTGCACAAACAATGATCGAAGGCCCGGCGGCGGTAACGGTCATCTCTCATGCGCTCGCGGCTCAAGCGGAGGTCCGCTTGGAGCCCAGCTCGGCCGTTCAGCTTTGCGCCAAAGTCGGTCGTCCCTTGTATGATCGTGGAAGATCAAAAGCGGACGTGAAGGCGAGGTAGGCGCGCGAGGTCCGGCGCGGAAGCGTGGACCAACACCTCTTTGGGCGCCACTACCGATGGCCACTCAAGCGGAACCGTAAACGCGTCTGCTGCCGGTCCGCTGCCATGCTAGAGCGGGGCATTGACTACGTGTGTAGGTATGATAACTACACTCGTAGTCGGTTGGATCAGGACGGCCATGGAGCGGATCAGCGAAGCGGAGGCAGCGGTCATGATGGTGCTTTGGGACCAAAGCCCGCTTACCGCGCAGGATGTCATCGACCGTGTGCCCGCCGAGCGGGGTTGGTCCGCCAACACGGTCAAGACCTTGCTCGCACGTCTCGTTGCCAAGAAGGCCGTCGCACACGAGGCCAACGGGCGGCGCTATCTCTACCGGCCCCTTATCGCGCGCGGCGACTATGTCACCGGCGAGTCGCGGCGCCTGATAGATCGGCTGTTCGGCGGGCGCGTGTCCCCGCTGGTGGCGCACCTCGCCCAACGCGATGCACTCAGCGCTGAAGAGATCGCCGAGATCGAAGCCTTGCTGAAGGACCTGAAGGCGTGACGGCGATGCTCGCCTGGGGCGCAGGGACACTGGTTGGTTCGACTCTGCTGATGCTGCTCGTGCTGGCCGTGCGCGTGCCGATGCGACGCTGGGTCGGCCCGCAGCTCGCTTATCTCCTGTGGGCGTTGCCGGCGGTGCGGTTGGTGCTGCCGCCGTTGCCTGCGGATATGCTGGAGCCCCTGTCGCTGGGCGGGAGTGTATCCGGCGGGGCCTACGTTCTGCTCGTCGGGCCGACCGTGGCATCCGCCGCTCCCGACATGCCGAAACTGTCGTGGATCGGCCCAGCGTTGCTGGCGATCTGGCTCGCCGGCGCCGTCACACTGCTGACGGTTTTTGCCGTGCGTCATGTGCGATATTGCCGACGCTTGTGGGCGCATGGGACCACGCTCAGGCGCCTTGGCAGCATCCGTATCGTCGCGGCCGATGTCGAGGGGCCGCTCGCGTTCGGTATCTTCCGCCGCTTCATCGCGGTGCCGCGCGAATTCGCACAGCTCTACAGTGCCGGGGAGCGAAGTCTCGCGCTGGCGCACGAGCGGGCACATCATGCGCGCGGCGATCTCGTCGCCAATTGGGTGTCGCTTGCGGTGCTTGCCGCGCACTGGTGGAACCCGGTCGCCTGGTTCGCGATCCGCGCCTTCCGCGAGGATCAGGAGATGGCCGCCGACGCGCAGGTGTTGGCGGAGCGGGATCCGGCCTCACGAGCGCTCTATGCCCATGTTCTTGCCAAGGCCGCAGGCGTCGGCGCGCTGCCCGCTTGCAACCTCAATGCGCGCTGCAACCTGAAAGGACGCCTGATGATGATCCGACAACGGCCGCGCTCGCGCGGCATGCTCGCCTTGGGCAGCGTAGTACTTACCCTGTCCGCCGGCACCGCACTCGTGGCCACCGCGGCGACGGCCGGCACGTCGGGCGGAGCGAACGCCAAGCAGGCGGTGACGATCGGGGTGAAGCCGGATGGGCAGGGTAGCTACGCGCTGATCCTCGGCACGACGGCCGTCGCACCCGGCGCGCGCCTCCCTGACGACTCGACCCTGCCGCCCGACTTCGCCGGACCGGGCGGCTGCGACCTGAAGCCGACTGCGAAGCCCTTCGCCATGGTGATCAAGGGTACCGGCACGACACAGACCTACACGGTGATGTGCGCCAGCGCGCCACCAGCACCGGTCCGCGCAACGCTCGCCGAGGGGCTCGTCAGCCTGAAGACGATGCGCGCCTCGGTCGCGACGCAGCCGGCGAGCTCATCGTTCCCCGAAGCCGAACGCGTCCACGCTCTGGGGGCGATCGACCGCTCGATCGGCGAGGTCAGAGCAATGCTCGCCGCCCTCGATTGATCAAAGCGGTATCGGCGGAAAGGAGATCGAACTCATGCTGTATGGGCTTGCAGTGCCTGCCATCGTCCTGCTTGTAGCGGCGCCGGCCGAGCTTCGCGCCCAGGTTGCGATCCCCGACACACCGGCGGGCCGTTTCGCCTCGACGTGGTTGAAGGCCTACAACTCCGCCGACCCTAAGGAACTGGAGCGCTACAACGCGCTCTACAATCGGAAGACGCCGCCGCAGACCTGGATCGACATGCACGCCATGACCGGCGGGCTCACGCCGGTGCGGATCGAGGCGCGCGGCCCCAACGAGATGACGGTGCTGATGTCGCCCGGACACGGCGACGCCTTCTGGCAGCTGAAAGTCTCGATCGACCCCGCCGACCCGATGAAGGTCACCGGGGCCGGCTTGGGGACGGCCGACCGGCCGGCGGAGTTCGCGATCCCGCGCGTGCCTCGCGCCGAGCTGAACCGAATGATGGCGCAGAAGCTGGCGCAGGACGTCGCCGCCGACCGCTTCGCCGGGACGATCATGGTCGCCCGCCATGGGAAGGTGATCTACCAGAAGGCCGCGGGCCTCGCCGACCGCGCCGCGAAGGTGCCGGTGACGATGGACACCAAGTTCCGCATCGGTTCGGCGAACAAGATGTTCACCGCCATCGGCGCGCTGCAGCTCGTGGAGAAAGGCAAGCTAACCCTCGACGCGCCGGTCGGCACCTACCTCAGGGAGTATCCCAACGCGCAGTTCGCCAAGACCGTGACGATCAGGCAATTGCTGAGCCATACCGGCGGCGCGGGCGACATCTTCACGCCCGAATATCAGGCGAAGCGGAACGAGGTGCGGACGCTCGCCGACTATGTGACGCTGTTCGGCAACCGTGCGCCCGACACCAGCCCAGAGGGCAAGAACGCCTACTCGAACTACGGCTTCGTGCTCTTGGGGCGGATCATCGAGGTGGTGAGCGGCGAGGACTATTACAGCTACGTGCAGCGCCACATCTTCGTGCCGGCCGGCATGATCGACACCGCCTCGCTTCCCGAGGAGGTCGCGGTGGCGAAGCGCTCGCGCGGCTACACCAGGTCCGGGGGCAAGCTCGCCGACAACGCCGACACCCTGCCCTATCGCGGCTCGGCGGCGGGGGGCGGCTACACCACTGCCGCCGACCTCATCCGGTTCGGCGACGCGCTGCGGTCGTCGGGCAAGCTGCTGTCGAAGACGATGCTGTCGCAGGCGACCGCGCCGCAGCACCCCGACGGCTGGTACGGCTTCGGCTTCTGGATCGGCGGCCAGGGGCCGACGCGCAACTGGGGGCACGGCGGCGGCGCGCCCGGCATGAACGCGGCGTTTCGCGTCTACCCCGAGCTCGACGCGGTCGTCGTGGCACTCGCCAACCTCGACCCGCTCGCCGCCGACAACCAGGCGGACTGGTACGCCAACCGCATGGCGCTCAACGAGTAAAGCTCCAAGCCAAGTGGGGCGCGTAGTGGCGAAACCCATCGTCAGCAGCGCGCCTGTGCAGCTTACTGCACCGGTGGCGAGACCAATGTCTGATTTTCGGCCGTCGCGTCGCGAAAGCCGACGGGCCGCTTACGGCCCAAACGCAGACGTTCAGGCAAGGGGACGGAATATCGGCTTTCCACCCATTGCGGATATTCAACGTCCACTAACCAGCATCTGGTTAGATTCCTCACAGGACCCCCCACCGCCGACCACCTTCATCCCGCCTCAGTGGGAACAGCAGTGGATTGCGTCAGGAACATAAAGGGATTCTTGCTGACGTCGCCGCTTCTCTAACCAGAATGGTGAGCGGCCTCCCAATTTAGTCTGACAACACGCCCGATCGAGACCTTGCGTTGCGATCGGCGCCGAGACGGCCGACCGTTCTTCGCTGGCCGGCTCGCCTGGTGCGGGCGAACAGGATTGAAAGCAAAGCGAAGCTGACACGGCCACTGCGGCCACCCAAGTAGAGCTCATTCCGCTAAGATGGGTCTCGTCCCGCGCGGTTGCATCAGAGACGTATCCGGCAGGTGGACCGCATCGCGAAAAAGCGGCGAATAGTCCCAGTAGTCAGAGCCTTCCGCAGCCGTCATGCTGTTTTGTACGCCGGCCCGATGGTCTCTCGCCGAGAGCTCGAAGACGCTAAGTCATGGGACTGAGATGGGTTAGCCACTTTGGTCGGCACGAACCTCCATGAGCTTCGTTAACCATGATCTGCTGAAGGAGTCTGCAATGTCCATTCGTGCATACCGCCTGCTCGCGGCCGCTGCCGCCGTTTCCCTGTCCGCTTTGACCGGCTGCGCTGCCCAGATGGAAAATGCTGACGCAGCAACGGCCGCTGATGCCGAAGCTTCTGCGGTTACGGCCACAACGGGCACCAATGCCGGCGGGACAGGGACGACCGGCACGACCGGAACAAGCGATAGGGCGACTGGGACGGGTGGCACTGCCTCGGGTGGCACGGGAACAGGTGCGGCGGGCACCAGCACGACTGGCACAGGCGCGGGTGCCGGCCGCACCGGTAGCGGTCAGACAGGAGGCGCAGGCACGGCCGGCGCGGGTGGGACCGGCACCACCGGCACCGGCACCACCGGCAC
>JALYNE010000133.1 GCA_030773375.1 Pseudomonadota bacterium | reverse complement strand
AAGGATCCCGAGTGAAGGCGACGCCAGTGGCCGACGTGTCGCCCATGTTTCCGAACACCATCGCCTGGACGTTGACCGCGGTCCCCCAGCCATGCGGGATGTTGTTGAGCCGCCGGTAGACCTTGGCTCGGTCGGACTGCCAGGAGCCGAACACAGCGCCGATCGCGCCCCACAGCTGCTCGTAAGCGTCATCGGGAAACGGGCGCCCCAGTTCCTCCTTGACGATCTCTTTGTAGTGCTGCGTCAGAGCTTCCCAATCGCGCGACGTGAGCTCGGTGTCGAGGTGGACGCCGCGATCCTCCTTCGCGATCTCGAGCGCCTCCTCGAAAGCACCATGATCCAAACCGAGGACCACGTTGGAATACATCTGGATGAAGCGACGGTAGCTGTCCCAGGCAAACCGCTCGTCACCGCTTGTTTCCGCCAATGCCTCGACGGTCTGTTCATTCATGCCCAGGTTGAGGACGGTGTCCATCATGCCTGGCATGGACACCCGCGCGCCCGAACGAACCGAGACCAGCAACGGCGCCCCAGCGCCGGGTTGGCCGAAGCGCTTGCCCGTCACTGCCTCGATGTGCGCGATCCCCTCCCGGACTTCTGCGCGGAGGCTGTCGGGGAAGCTTTGCCCCTCCTCGTAATAGCGGGTGCACATCTCGGTGGAGATGGTGAAACCCGGCGGCACCGGCAGCCCGATCGATGCCATTTCGGCGAGGTTGGCGCCCTTGCCGCCGAGCAGTTCCTTGTCTCCCTTGCCCCCGTCGGAGACGCCCCCTCCGAAGCGATAAACATAGCGGGTCATCGAAAGCACTTTCCTGTCACTCCCCGGGTTCAAGGGTTTCGGCGGGTCTCGGCACCCGCCGCAAAAGGCGTGTTCGACTTGCCCCCGGAACACGGCGCCGCCGGGCGCACGAAGCAGGCTGGTGCCGCGGGCTTGTGCTCTCTCGTCACCTCAGCCCTCGATCCTGGAGAAGTCTGCGACCCGATGGACGGCGTCGCGCATGCGGCCGAGAAGGTTGAGCCTCGCCTCGCGCTTCACCGGATCCGGATCATTAACCGTGACCTTGTCGAAAAATGTGTCGACCGGCGAGCGAAGGGTGGCGAGCGCGGCCATTGCGCCCTCGAAATCCTCCGCCTCGACCGCTGCGGCAGCCTTGGGCTCCGCTGCGTCGAGCGCCGCGATCAACGCAGCTTCCTCGGGCAGCGGCGAATGGGCAAGGGAAGGCTGCGGATTGCGCTCTTCGAAGGCGGCAACAGCAGCGGCAAGCCCGGGATCGTCAACGAGAACCAGCGGATCTTCTTCGCCGGTTTGCGGAATGGTTTCGCTCTGAGGTGCCGCCATGGCCCGTGAAGCGCCGGTCCAGCCCTCTTTCTTGAGGATGTTCGCCGCGCGTTTGTAGCCGGTGAGAAGATCGGCACCTTCCGGTGTCTGGACGAAGTTCTGCAGCGCGTGCACCCGGGCGAGAAGGCGAACAAGATCATCCTCGCCGCCAAGCGCAAACACGGCGTCGATCAGGTCGTGGCGGACGCCGGCCTCGCGCTGCTGCACCTTCAACCGGTCCGCGAAGAAATCGAGGATGTCTCTTTCGACCGTGTGGATTCGCGCGATCTCCTTTTGCGCCACATCGATCAGCGGCTTGCCCAGCGCCCCAAGGTGCTGCCGGAACGCTGCTCCGCCGACATCGTCCCCCAGCCGTGCCCGAAGCATATTTCCGAAGCTGATTTCAGCCTCCCCCAGGGCAGCAACACGGCGCGCGGCGTGGTCGCTGAACCACGGGGTGAAAACGGATGTGAGCCTTACCCTCAGCGCGTTGGTGATGATCAGGGACAAAGCCGCCAGAGCCGATCTGCGCAGAGCGAAGGGGTCCTTTGATCCGGTGGGCTTCTCGCCGGCGGCGAAAAAGGACAGCAGGGTGTCGAGCTTGTCCGCTAGGCTCACCGCGACCGGAAGCGGCGTGGCGGGTACTTCATCCCCCTGCCCCACAGGCTTGTAATGGTCGCGAATGGCGTCGGCCACCGCGTCCGCGTGGCCCTGTGCACGGGCGAGATAGCCACCGATGACGCCCTGCAGTTCGGGGAACTCGCCGACCATGCCGGTCACGAGGTCTGCCTTGCAGAGCCGCGCCGCAATTTGAGCTTGGTCAGCGAGCTGCTGGCGATCGGAGGAGGCCGGCCGGACTATGCCTTGTTCCACGAGCCACCTTGCCAGCTTCGCGACCCGTTCCACCTTGTCGGCGATCGACCCCAGCTTTTCGTGGAACACGATCTGGTCGAGCTTCTTGGCCTGCTGCTCGAGCGGAACTTTGAGGTCCTGCTCCCAAAAGAACTTGGCATCGGACAGCCGGGCGGCGAGGACCTTCTGGTTGCCGGCGACAATCGCGCTTCCCCCGTCCGCTGCGTCGACATTGGCCGTGCAGACGAAGTTCGGCGCGAGCTCTCCTTCGGCGCTGGTGAGGGCGAAATATTTCTGGTTGGTCCGCATGGTGAGCTGGATCACCTCGCGCGGAACCTCGAGGAACGCAGGGTCGAACGAGCCGAGGAGCGGCACCGGCCATTCCGTCAGTCCGGCATTTTCCTGAAGGAGCCCTTCGTCTTGAACCAGCGTGAGGCCGGACGCCTGGGCCGCTTCCTCGGCACCTGCGGCGATGATGCGCCGCCGCTCCCGCGGATCGATGATCACATGGCAGGCGCGAAGCTTCTCCGCATAGTCGTTGGCGCTGCCAATCGTGATGATGCCGGGATGATGGAAGCGGTGCCCGACCGTCGCCGCCCCGGAGGTCACACCAGCCACTTCGAGCTCGACGATCTCTTCACCAAGCAAGGCGACGATGCCTTGGAGCGGGCGAACCCATCGGATGCTTTCGCTCGATGCGGACGCTGCACCCCAGCGCATCGACTTCGGCCAGGGAAAGGCGCGGACAATCGCCGGGATGGCTTCGGCCAGAACTGAAGATGTGGAGCGCCCAGGCCTTTCCGAAACGGCGAAGAAGACGCCGTCACGCTCCTGCAGCTGCTCGCGGGTAAGGCCGGTCTTGCGGAGGAACCCTTCCAGCGCCTGCGGCGGAGCCCCCGTTCGAGGTCCCTTGGTTTCTTCACGAACCGCTTGCGTTTGCGCGGGAAGGTTGCGGGCGATGAGGGCGAGCCGGCGCGGCGTTGCATAGCTTTCGATCGCTTCCGCCGTGATGCCGACGGCGCTCAGCTGGTCCGTGAAAAGCTGAGCTAAATCCTGGCTCGCCTTCGCCTGCATGCGGGCAGGAATTTCTTCCGACAGGAGTTCGAGAAGAAGATCAGGCACGGATCACCGTTCGGTCAGCCTGAAGCCGGACGGCAGGAGCGAAGACAACAGGCGTCACGAGGCCCACCCGTTCTTTTCCATCCAAGCGGTGCAGGCACCTTTGGCAAGATCGCGGACGCGCCCGATATAGGCTTGGCGCTCGGCAACCGAGATCACACCGCGCGCATTCAGAAGATTGAAGATGTGGCTGGCCTTGATGGCGTGGTCGTAGGCAGGCAGTGGAAGCTTCGCTTCGATGCAGCTTTTGCATTCTTCGGCGGCGTCGCGGAACCAACGGAACAAGGTTTCGGTATTCGCGACTTCGAAATTATAGGTGCTGAACTGCTGCTCGTTGGCCAGAAAGACGTCGCCATAGCTGACGCGCTCCTCTCCTTCCTTGGCCTCGTTGAAAAGGAGGTCGTAGACGCTGTCCACGCCTTGGATGTACATCGCCAGGCGCTCGAGCCCGTAGGTGAGCTCGCCCGAGACTGGCTTGCAGTCATAGCCGCCGACCTGCTGGAAATATGTGAACTGCGTTACCTCCATGCCGTCGCACCAGACTTCCCAGCCAAGGCCCCAGGCGCCGAGAGTAGGAGACTCCCAGTCGTCCTCGACGAAACGGATATCGTGCTTGTTGAAATCGATGCCGATCGCAGCGAGGCTGCCGAGATAGAGCTGCTGAAGATCGGGCGGACTGGGCTTCAGGATGACCTGATATTGGTAGTAATGCTGGAGCCGGTTCGGATTTTCGCCGTAGCGGCCGTCGGTTGGGCGGCGGCTCGGCTGGACGTAAGCGGCCTTCCAGGGGTTGGGTCCCAATGCGCGCAGAGTGGTCGCGGGATGGAAAGTGCCGGCGCCCATTTCAACGTCGTAGGGCTGAAGGACGACACACCCTTGAGCGCTCCAATAATCGTGGAGCGTCAGGATGAGCTTCTGGAAACTTAACGGTTGCGCGCCCACCTAATCGCCTTCGCAAGTGCAACAAGCCGCGCCGCTTTGGCGCATCGGCTTGTGAGGGTCAACCGAGTGAAGGAGAGCGCCTTGGCCAGTTTATTGAGCCGCTTGAAGCGGAATGTGCGTGGCGCGCTGGCAGCCTTCGGGCTGCTTTCGTTCGCCGCTTGCACGACCACTGCAGCCACGGCGGAGGCCCCGCGGCCGGCGCTTTGGAAGCTCGCAGACAAGGACACCACGATCTACCTGTTCGGGACGATCCACGTGCTTCCCAAGGACCTCGCCTGGCGGACAGGGGAGCTTGAGCGGGCAATCGCAGCTTCGGACACGCTGGTTCTGGAGACTGAGCTCGGCAGCGATCCTTCGGCCGCGGCCCAGACCATGATGAAGCTTGCCCTTTCCCCGGGATTGCCGCCGCTCGCCGAGCGGGTGCCGGAAGATCAGCGCAAGAAACTGCGGAAGGTGGTCGCCGCGGCTGGCATCCCCGAAAAGGCGCTCGATCGCATGGAAACCTGGGCGGCGGCGCTGACGCTGCTGGCCGTCAACGCACGGCAGATGGGGCTCAGCGCCGACGCCGGCGTCGAGCGTGGGCTGAACGCAACCTACAAGCGTGCGAACAAGCCGATCAGGGGCCTTGAAACCGCGGAGCAGCAGTTTGGCTATTTCGACGCGCTTTCGGAGGAAGCACAGCGGGCTCTGCTGGTTGGAATGCTCGACGATCCGGCCGCCGCGGACGCGGAGTTCCAGGCCATGGTCAAGGCCTGGAAGAGCGGAGATACAAGAGCAATCGCGCGCACCTTCGATAGCGAGACCGCGCTCTCGCCCGAACTTCGCGAAGTGCTGATGAAACGCCGCAACGCTGCCTGGGCGGATTGGCTGGCGAAAAGGCTGGACCAACCGGGCACCGTGCTCGTTGCTGTCGGCGCGGGCCATCTCGCAGGCAAGGATTCGGTGCAGCAAATGCTTCGGTCGCGAGGTCTTAGAACCATGCGCGTACAGTAAGCGCCACCCGGCTGTCTCTCCTGTCGAGAGCTGTCTCTCCTTGCGTCTGCAACTCCCCTCCCCTATAGGCGCGCTTCCCCGCGCATGGTCATCCCTGGAGGTGTGCGCGGAGGGTAATGAAACCCAGTTTTTGGAGACATGCATATGAGCGAACAGCTTACGCTGTCGGCCGAGACGCGCGAACGGGCTGGCAAGGGAGCCTCCCGTGCAATGCGTCGTGAAGGCCGCGTCCCCGCCGTGGTTTACGGCAACAAGGAAGAGGCCCTGGCAATCCACGTCGAGGAAAAGGCCCTCATGAAGATGCTGAACACCGGCCACTTCATGAATTCGGTCGTGATGATCGACGTCGGCGGCACGACGGCCCGGACGCTCCCTAAGGACGTGCAATTCCACCCGGTCACGGACCGCCCGCTGCACGTCGATTTCCTCCGTATTTCCGAGCACAGCTCGGTGCATGTCGCCATTCCGATCCGCTTCGTCGGCGAAGAGAATTCGCGCGGCCTGAAACGCGGCGGCGTTCTCAACACCGTGCGCCACGAGCTTGAGCTTATTTGCGACGCTGCCGAAATTCCTGACGCGGTCGTGATTGATCTTGCCGGCCTGAACATCGGCGACTCGCTCCACATCAGCCATGTCAAGCTTCCGGAGGGCACCTCCTCGGCGATCACCGATCGCGACTTCACCATCGCAACCATCGTCGCTCCGAGCGGCATGGCCGCCGATGCGGGCGGCGCTGACGTTCCGGCTGACGCAGTCCCGGCAACGGACGCGACCCCCGGCGACGAGGACGAGGACGAACCGGCCCAGCAGGTCTAAGGACCTTGTCGTTTCTTCGGTGGCTCGGCTCCTTCTTCGGCTCAAAGCCGGTGGAGGTGCCGGGCCAACCTTTTGGAGCCGAAGAACATCAAGACTGGAGTGGTTTCGAGCCCGTGCAGATCTGGGTCGGCCTCGGCAATCCGGGCGCGCAATATGCGATGCACCGGCACAATGTCGGCTTCATGGCCGTGGACTCGATTGCGGAGGTCCACGGCTTCGATCCGCCCAAGAAAAGCTTCAGCGGGTGGGCCCAGCAGGGCCGCATCGGCGGAACACGCATCCTCCTTTTGAAACCCGCTACATTCATGAACGACAGCGGCCGGTCCGTCCGAGCGGCGCTGGATTTCTTCAAGAAAGAGGTGGGTGACCTCACCGTCTTCCACGACGAGCTCGACCTCGCACCATTCAAGGTGAAGGTGAAGGTCGGCGGCGGCACTGCGGGCCATAACGGGCTTCGCTCGACGGAGGCGCATGTCGGCAACGCCTTTCGCCGCGTCCGCATCGGCATCGGCCATCCGAGGCACAAGGACAAGGTAACGGGCCATGTGCTCGGCAATTATGCCAAAGCGGAGACGGACCGGCTGGCCGACATGCTTGGGGCTATTGCCGCCGAGTGCCCGTGGCTGGCCAAGGGTGACGATGCTCGCTTCATGAACGAAGTGGCGCTGCGGCTGCAGGATTAGCCTCACACCGTGTTCGGGTCTCGCCGGAAGCTCGCTCTCCAGCGCAACTTGGGATAGCGGAGGCGGATGGTCAGCCGCTCGCTCTTTGCCACCCGCTTTTATGAAGGCATGATCGATGCGCCTGCATTGATCGCGGAACTGGAAGACGCATGCCGTTCGCTTGCTGCCGAGGACGAAGCGGGGCGCAGATGGTCGAGGGCCCATGGTTATCGCGGCTACACCTCTTATGCTTCTTTGAACGATCTTCCCGAGCGCGATCCCCGCTTTTCGGATCTGATGCGGCTCTTGAACCGGCACGTCGCGGCATTCGCGGCGGACGCCGCCATGGATCTTCGAGGGCGGCGCCTCAAGCTCGACAGCCTGTGGGTGAACCTCCTCAAGCCCGGTGGAACTCACTCGGGGCATATCCATCCGCACAGCGTGGTCTCGGGGACCGTCTATATCGCGGTGCCGCCGGGCTCAGGTGCGCTGAAGCTCGAAGATCCGCGGCTCCCAATGATGATGGCGGCGCCGCCACGGCGAGCTGATGCCCCCGAAGAGCTCCAGACCTTCGTCTATGCCGAGCCGGCGCCCGGTAGCGTCTTTCTTTGGGAAAGCTGGCTGCGCCACGAGGTCATGCCCGGGACCGGCAAGGGCGAACGCATCAGCATCAGCTTCAACTACCGAGCCTGACGAAGAAGCGAGCGTCCGGCCTGTGGAGGAACTTGAGGCCGAGCGACGTCCAGACGCACGGCGCATCCCCAAGGGCCTGTCCATAGCAGGGCAAAGCGTCTAACGGCCTCCTCAAGTGGCCGCGCTGCGGACGCTCACCTCATCACATCAAGCGAGACAAGAATGGGTTTTCGTTGCGGTATCGTTGGGCTGCCGAATGTCGGCAAGTCCACCTTGTTCAATGCGCTGACCGAGACGGCTGCGGCGCAGGCGGCGAACTATCCCTTCTGCACGATCGAGCCGAACGTCGGCCGCGTTGCCGTGCCGGACGGCCGCCTGCAGGAAATCGCGCGTATCGCAAAGTCGGCGAACATCATCGACACGCAGCTCGAGTTTGTCGACATTGCCGGGCTGGTTCGCGGAGCCTCCAAGGGCGAAGGCCTGGGCAATCAGTTCCTCGGCAACATTCGCGAGGTTGACGCAATCATCCACGTCCTGCGCTGCTTCGAAGGTGGCGATGTGACGCACGTCGAGGGCCGCGTCGATCCGGTGGCTGACGCCGACACGGTGGAAACGGAGCTTATGCTGGCGGATCTCGACAGCCTCGAAAAGCGAGTGCCCAACCTCGTCAAGAAAGCGCAGCAGGGCGACAAGGAGGCGAAGGTGCAGGCGTCCGTGCTCGGGCAGGCGCTGGAGCAGCTACGGGAGTCGAAGCCAGCTCGCCTGACGCAGCCCAAAGACGCGGAAGAAAGCAAAGCGCTGGAGCGGGCGCAGCTCCTTACCGCCAAGCCAGTTCTTTACGTGTGCAATGTCGACGAGGAAGACGCCGCTGGTGGCAACGCGCACAGCGCGCGCGTCTTCGAGAAAGCGGCAGCCGAAGGCGCTGGCGCGGTGGTCGTGTCGGCGGCGATCGAGGCCGAAATCGTCACCATGGACCCGGCGGACAGACCCGAGTTCCTCGCCGACCTGGGCCTTGAGGAGACGGGCCTCGCCCGCGTCATCCGCGCCGGCTACGAGCTTCTCGACCTCATCACCTTCTTCACGGCGGGCCCAAAGGAATCGCG
>JALYNE010000132.1:2427-8456 GCA_030773375.1 Pseudomonadota bacterium | reverse complement strand
GAGCGGCGGTGGGTGCCGTAGCCGCCGCGGGAGCGGCAGGCGCTGCGGCGGGAGCCCGGGCAGCTGCCGGCGCGGCGCGGCTGCTTGCAGCATCGATGTCGGCTTTGACGATACGGCCTCCGGGGCCGGAGCCTTTCACGCCGGAAAGGCCGATGCCTTTTTGCTCGGCGAGGCGGCGGGCCAGCGGGCTCGCCTTAATGCGATCAGCGGGATCGTGCTTCGGCTGGGGCGCCGAGGGGGCGTCGGAAAGCGGCGCATCGTGCACCGGGCTTGCACCATAGCCTTTCATCTCCGGACTTGGCGTGGGGGTTGCCGGTTGCCCAGCCCCCGTCTCGCCGCCGCCCCCTTCGACGCCGCCTGCGGCGTCGCTCAGGACAGGCTTGGCCACCGGCTCGGGCGCGGACGCTGGACCGGCGGAGACGTCCTCACCTTCGCTCGCGATCAGCGCGATCACCGTTCCCACCTTGACCTCGTCCGTGCCCTCCGGGACCAGGATCTTGGCGACCGTGCCCTCGTCGACGGCTTCGAATTCCATGGTCGCCTTATCGGTCTCGATCTCGGCCAGGAGATCGCCGGCTGCGACCGTATCCCCCTCCTTCACGAGCCACTTCGCGAGCGTCCCTTCCTCCATGGTGGGCGAGAGGGCGGGCATCTTCAGTTCGATGGGCATCGCTGGCTTCCTCCGGGCACGTGCCGTCGTCCAAACAGCAAAGGGAGCCCTCGGGTCAAGGCCCGACGCTTGCCTGACACCTGGTTCTGTCGCAGCATGCCCGCGTTCGGGGGAGAAGGCATGCCTGCATATCTGATCGTAATCGACGAGACGGAAGAAGCGCGGGCCGCTCTGCGATTTGCCGCCAGGCGTGCGGCGCGCACCGGCGCCACGGTCGAGATCCTCGCGCTCATCCCTCTGCCGGACTTCGTGCAATGGGGTGCGGTCCAGGCCGCGATGGAGGAGGAAGCGCGCCTCAGGGCTGAAGCGATGGTGCTCGAGGCCTCGGGTGCGATCATCGAGGAAGCGGGGATCCGCCCCTCGATCACGGTGAAGCAGGGCGATGCGGTGCGGGAAGTCACGGACATCTTGAAGGCGCGCGACGACATCGCCGCGCTCGTGCTCGGCGCCGCAGCGGAGGGAGGGCCCGGGCCGCTCGTCAGCCATTTCGCGGGATCGGTCGCGGGCACGCTGCCCTGCCCACTGATGATCGTGCCCGGCAAGCTCAGCGACGAAACGCTGGACCGCCTCACATAAGACCCACGAAAGCAGTGCTTTCGTGGGGCTCATTGTCGCTGCGGTCGGTTGCCGCCTCCCAAACTTCCTGCGTGGACGCTCAGCCCCTTTCGCCGGGAAGGGCGGGCGCGGGGCTTGGGCAGTTGCAGCGCGGCTTCGCGCGGTAGCGGCGAGGCTTCGCGCGGCGCGGCGCGACCTCGACTTCCTCCTCGACATAATAAGTTTCGGCGACCACGGTCGGAGCGGTGGTGACGGTGGTTTCCGTGATCACCATCCCGCCACCATAGCCGTAGCCATAGCCCATATAGGGATAGCCATAAGCTCCGTAGCCGTAAGCGCCATAACCGCTGTTGCCGTAGCCGCCATGCTCATAGCCTTGGCCATAGCCTTCTGCATAAGCGCCGTCCTGTTCCTCGACCCAGGCATAATCTTCTTCGCCGGGCTGGAAGTCGCCGTTGCCGACGTAGACGGGGATGCCGCGGTCGTCATAGGCCCAATCCTCGCCCCATTCGTCCCATTTCATGCCCCAGCGGCCATCGTGGACTCTGCCGTAACTGTCGATCAGCAGCGCATCGTCGTAATAGCGGACCCAGCGGCCGCCATGCATCGGCTGCGGAAGGCCATACATCCCCCAGTTGGACACTTGGAATTGCGGCCCCCACCAATATTGCGGGATCACGAAGCCGCGATCGAAGCGGCGATAGTGCGGAAAGGCATTGATGCCGTGGTGGCGACGATCCATCCGCTTGACGACATGGCCGGCCATGCGGTCGCCCTGCGGCATTGCCTGGGGACCAGGAGCATTATGCCAGCTCATCCCTGGTGCCGGAGCGCCCGCCATGACCGCTTGCGCGGCGGGCGCAATGTTGTTCTGCTGCGCCGCAGCGCCGACCGGTACCAGGGCCGTTGCAGCCAAAGAAATGATGGCAATCCGCTTCATCGTCGCGTCCCCTGTTCACGAAAGCCTGCCGCGGCCCCCGTGAGAGCTGGAGCCGCTTTAAGACTTTTTTAACTCTCGGCCGGGGCTTTTTCTACCGCGTGCGAGGCGGGGCGCGAGTGCCTGTGCCAGTTCGAGACAGCCGGAGACATCCTCCGCATCGAAGCGAGCCTGGGAGGGGCTGTCGAGGTCGAGCACGGCGATCAACTCGCCTTCGTGCACGATCGGCACGACCAGCTCGGATCGGGACGCGCTGTCGCAGGCGATGTGGCCGGGAAAGGCGTGGACGTCCTCGACGCACTGAGGCTCGAGCGTTGCCGCCGCGGCGCCGCAAACACCCCTGCCGAACGGGATGCGGATACATGCGGCGCGCCCCTGAAACGGACCCAAGATAAGCTCTTCTCCTCCGTTGCGGTAGAAACCCGCCCAGTTGAGATCCGGCAGACTTTCCCAGAGAAGCGCCGAGATGTTGGCCATGTTCGCGATCGCATCCGGCTCGCCCGATGTAAGCGCATCGGCCGCGTCCACCAGCTGCCGATAAAGCTGCCTTTTATCATCGGCTGCAATCCTGAAGTCATACATGTGCTAATCGATCCTCGGTTTCGAACGCGCCTGCTTGACGGAACCCCGCTCCTTCTTGGCGTCTACGCGCCGCTCTTTCGCGGCCCTGCTGACTTTCGTCTTCACGCGTTTGGCTTTGCGGATGTGGGCCTTGGCGATGAGCTCTGCCAGCCTTGCGCGCGCTTCTTCCCGATTGGCTTCCTGTGTGCGGTGGGTGCGCGCGGTGATGACGATTTCGCCGGCGGTCGTCATCCGGCTCCCCGCGAGCCCCTTCAGCCGTGCATAGACCGGGGGCGACAGGCCGAGCTTGAAGACGTCGCAGCGCAGCTGGACCGCGGTCGCCACCTTGTTGACGTTCTGGCCGCCCGGCCCGCTCGACGCAATGAAGCGCTCCTCGAGCGCTTCTTCGGGAAGCACATAGGACTCAATCGAGGACATCGCCGAAGCCGGCACTGACGAAGGTGGGCGGCAGGGGCGCGCTCGCCTCGATCGGCGCTTTGCCCTCGCGTTCCACCTTCAACGACAAAGCGTGGAGAAGCATCGGCCCACGACCGGCGCCGTAAACCGGGTCGCCGGCGATCGGAATGCCGAGCCCTTCCAGCGCATGCACGCGCAGCTGGTGCGTGCGCCCCGTTTCCGGCGAGAAGACGACCACGGCACGGCCATCTTTGACGGCGGCAAGCTTCCACCGGGTCAGCGATGGCTGGCCGTTCGGCTCGTGGACCATGCGCCAGCCTTGCGCAGCGGACGAGACCTTGCCGAGCGGCAAGTCTATTGTTCCTTGTTCATCCTTCGGCACGCCGTCGAGGACCGCAATGTAGCTCTTGGTAACCTTCTTTTGCTCGAAGGCACGCTGGAAACGCTTGTGCGCCTTTGGGTTGCGGGCGAGGAGCAGACAGCCGCTGGTATCCCGATCCAGCCGGTGCACGGGGAGCGGAAGCCGCTGAAACCCGAATCGGAAATGGTGGAGATAATCCTCCAGGCTTTCGCGCGTTTTCGAGCCCGGATGAACGGCGAGCCCGGCCGGCTTGTCGATCACGATCGCCTCGCCATCGATGAACAGGACGTACTTCTCCCACATGCGCCGGCCCTGCCATGGCTGTTGCAAGCGCGCAACGATGTCTTAGCGTATCTTCCTAACCCTCTCGTTTACGGCGAATTAACCTTTTAAGTTCACTTATTGCGTGGTTAATCAAGATTACCGCGGTCGGAAGCCTGGAGATGGGGGCCGCAAAAAAGGGGGCAACATCCATGCGTGTTCTGCTGATCGAAGACGAGCCGACGACCGCGAAGAGCATCGAGCTGATGCTGACCAGCGAGGGTTTCAATGTCTACACCACCGACCTTGGCGAGGAGGGTTTGGACCTCGGCAAGCTTTACGACTACGACATCATCTGCCTCGACCTCAATCTCCCGGACATGCACGGCTACGACGTGCTGAAGAAGCTTCGGGTCGCCAAGGTTGGAACACCGGTTCTGATCCTTTCCGGCATCAACGAGATGGATTCCAAGGTCCGCGCGCTCGGCTTCGGCGCTGACGATTATGTGACCAAGCCTTTCCATCGCGATGAACTCGTCGCCCGCATCCACGCCGTGGTCCGCCGCTCGAAGGGCCATTCGCAATCGGTGATCAAGACCGGCAAACTTGCGGTCAATCTCGATGCCAAGACGGTGGAAGTAGACAGCGCCAGGGTGCACCTCACCGGCAAGGAATATGCGATGCTGGAGCTGCTCTCGCTGCGCAAGGGCACCACGCTCACCAAGGAGATGTTCCTCAATCATCTTTACGGCGGGATGGACGAGCCCGAGCTCAAGATCATCGACGTCTTCATCTGCAAGCTCCGCAAGAAGCTGAGCCTCGCATGCGGCGGCGACAATTATATCGAGACGGTCTGGGGCCGCGGCTATGTGCTTCGCGACCCTGAAGAAATCGCTGAAGCAAAGGTCGCCTGACCCGCTGAACTGTTCACGAGGGGCCGGCGCTGCAGCGATGCAGCGCCGGCCTTTTCTTTGCGCGCGGCGCCGCATTGAGCCATGGTGCGGACATGAAGCTCAGATCCGCGATCCTGGCCGCGCCTATTTTGCTGTCCGGATGCGTCACCGCGCTTGGCCCGGCTTCACCTCCTCAGGCCGCTAGCCATGCGTGGATCAGCTTCGATCGCCAGAAGGTGACCGCGCGCGGCGCCGACGGGCTGGCGGACAGGTCGCGGCAGCGCGCCCTGACAAGCGCAGATCCGGTCCGAATTGCTTCGGTCTCGAAGCTTGTGGTTGCCCTTGGTGTCATGCGGCTCGTCGAGCAGGGTCGGCTCGATCTCGACCGAGACGTCTCGGAAGTGCTGGGGTGGAAGCTTCGCAACCCGTCTTTCCCGGACCGGCCGATCACGCTCCGGCTGCTGCTCTCGCATCAATCAAGCCTGCGCGACGGCATCGACTATGCGATCCCGTTGGGGACGGAGCTCAGAACCGCGCTGGCGGCGCCGGCGGCCTACGACCAGGAGCACTCACCCGGCACTTACTTCCGCTACTCGAACCTCAACTTTCCCGTCGTGGCGAGCGTCATGGAATTGGCGGGCGGCGAGCGGTTCGATCGGCTCATGGACCGGCTGGTTCTGGCCCCGCTCGGCCTCGAGGCCTGCTTCAATTGGAGCACCTGCAGCGATGCCACCGTCGCCCGGGCGGTGGTGCTCTATGGCGAAGACGGCGCCGTGCTTCGCGACGACCTTTCGGGGCGCCGCCCGGCCTGCCCGGCGCTCGCGCCCGCAGGCCTGCCGTGCGACCTCAGCGGCTATCGGATCGGCAGCAACGGCGCTTTGTTTTCGCCGCAAGGCGGCCTTCGGATCTCCGCGGAGGGGCTATCCGTGATCGGCCGGCTTCTGCTCAACCGCGGCATGGTCAATGGCAAGCGCTTCCTGTCGGAGGCAAGCATCCAGGCGATGCTCGCGCCTCACTGGCGCTTCAACGGCACGAACGGCGAAACCGAGGATGACTTTTACTGCGGCTATGGCCTTGCTGTGCAGATCCTCCCCAATCCCGGCTGTCGCGATGACATCCTCGGCAACGCCACCCCGCTGGTCGGCCATGCCGGCAATGCTTACGGCGTCAAATCGGGCCTATGGATCGATCGCCGCCGCGGCGCCGGCATGGCTTATTTCGCTACCGGAATCGCCGAAGATGCCCCCAAGGGGGAGACCTCCTATCGAAGCATCGAGGAGTGGCTGGCCAGGAGAGCTGCGCAAGCGCGGCCTTGAAGTGATTTCAGGTCAGGTAGAATCGCATGGCGGAAATCACGGCGATTCTAGAGTCGTT
>JALYNE010000132.1:0-2417 GCA_030773375.1 Pseudomonadota bacterium | reverse complement strand
GTTCCCGGTTGGATTGAACCGGGAACGACTCCGGTTTTCTCTGTTTGCCGTGCTTTCCGAGCCGTCAGGTGATTCCACCTGACTGACAAGCACTCTAACGCCCGAGGGGCAGCTCCCGCTGGTCAGGCTCGAACTTGCGCCAGCCGTCCGGGCCGAGCCTCTCGAGCGGCCGGAACTTGCCCTTGTACGCCATGCGCCGTGAATTTTCGACCCAGTAGCCTAGGTACACGTAAGGAAGCCCCGCTCGCGCAGCGCGAACGATGTGATCCAGGATGATGTAAGTGCCGAGCCCCGGGCGCTCGGCATCATTGGGCTCGAAGAAGCTGTAAATCATCGAAAGGCCGTCCGACTGCTGGTCGGTGAGGCAGGCGCCGACCAGGCGTCCGGGACGGCCGTCGACCGACGGCTCCCGATATTCCACGACGTACGTCTTGACGGGGCTCTGCTCGACCATGTCGGCAAAGTCGCTCTCGTCCATATCGACCATGCCGCCGCCCGGATGACGGGCCTTCAGGTAGCGGCGGAGAAGCGCATATTGCTCCTGCGTCGTCCACGGCTTGCAGGCTGTGACTTCAAGGTCCGAGTGGCGGCGAAGCGTCTTTCGCTGGCTTGCGTTCGGCTGGAATTCACCCGCGACCACGCGAACCGAAATGCAGGCGGAGCAATCGACGCAGCTTGGGCGATAGGCCACACCCTGACTGCGCCGGAAGCCGATGCGCCCGAGCGCATCGTTGAGTTCGGCGGCGTGCTGGCCGGTCAGCTCGGTGAAGACCTTACGCTCCGTCTTGCCCGGCAGATAAGGGCAAGGCGAAGGGGTGGTCACAAAAAAACGGGGAAAGCGGAAGGGTGCGCTCACCGAGACTCCAGGGGCCGATGCTGTTTGCTAAATTCTTATGGGGCGCTGCGGGTTGCAAGGGAAGAGCGGCGCTGCGCGAAAAAACCCTTGCTGGGCGTCCGTTTCAGCCTGGGACGCCCTTCACTGGATTTCTACCCGATGCACGTTGTACCCGGCGCCCTGGAGATCGACCACAAGGCGCTCGAGGTGACTCGCGTCACGGGATTCGCATTCGATGTCCGCGTAGAGGCCTTTGGCGGGCAAGCTGGTGAACAGCCGCTGGTGGTAAACCTCGACGATGTTGACCTGGTGCTTGTCGAACAGTTTCACCACATTGAACAATGCGCCCGGACGGTCCTGGAGCTGGATCCGGAGCCGTGCGAGCCGGCCCGCGCGCGCGAGATCGCGAAGGAGCACCGTCGCGAGCAAACGTGTGTCGATGTTGCCGCCGGTAAGAATGAGGCCGACCTTCCGGCCCCTGAGCCGTTCGGGATGCGCGAGGAGTGCGGCGAGCCCCGCAGCGCCCGCCCCTTCCGCGACAGTTTTTTCGATCTGGAGAAGCAGGCTCACCGCGGTTTCCATTTCCCGCTCGGACACCAGCAGGATCTCGTCCACCACCTGTCCGATGATCTCGGACGTCATTTCACCAGGAGCCTTCACGGCAATGCCCTCCGCGATCGTGTCGCCGGAGGAGGGAAGTTCGCGGCCCGTCATCCGGCAGTACATGGAGGGATAAAGCTCGGCCTGAACGCCGATCAGCTCGATGTCGGGCCTCAGCGCCTTGCTGGCGATGCCCACACCCGAAACCAGGCCGCCGCCGCCGACCGGCACGACGAGGCAATCGATGTCGGGCGCATCGGCGAGGAGCTCAAGCCCCACCGTCCCTTGGCCGGCAATGACTTGCGGATCGTCGAATGGATGGACGAAGGTGAGGCCACGCTCGGCCTCGAGCTGGAGCGCATGCGCATAAGCATCGTCGAAATTTTCGCCGTGGAGGACGATGGTGGCGCCATGCCCCTCGGTCTGCATGACCTTGATGATCGGCGTCGGCTTCGGCATCACGATCGTCACGGGAATGCCGAGCCGCGCGCCGTGATAGGCAACCGCCTGCGCGTGATTGCCGGCCGAAGCAGCGATCACGCCGCGTGCGCGGGTGCGCTCCTCCATCTGCAGCAATTTGTTGAGCGCGCCGCGTTCCTTGTAGGCGGCGGTGAACTGCAGGTTCTCGAGCTTCACGTAGACGGTCGCTCCGGTGAGCTCCGAAAGCGTCTGACTGAGAATGGTCGGCGTGTGGACCACGGCGCCCGCGATGCGGGCGGCGGCGGCGCGGATGTCGGCAACGGACACCGGCAGGTCTATTTTGGGGGCAGGGCTGGCCATCGACTTTGAGGCCTTAACGCATCTGGCGCGGCACGCAAACACGCCTTATCGGCAGACGCCATGGCACGGATCGGATTTATCGGGCTCGGCGTGATGGGCGCTCCCATGGCGCGCCACCTCGCCGAGGCGGGGCACACGCTCGTTGTCTACAACCGCACGGCCGAGCGCGCCCGCGACTGGGTACGGCAGCACGGCGGGACTC
>JALYNE010000131.1 GCA_030773375.1 Pseudomonadota bacterium | reverse complement strand
TGAAGCAGGCGCTCCTCGGTGGTGATGAGCGGACGGACCCCGACGCATCTTGTTCCGTCGCGGCCAATCTCCACCTAAAAGAGGCGGTGCGACGCTCGGGCTGCTGCACTTGCGGGCGCAGCGGGATCGACGGTAGCGAAACCGCGGGCTGCGGGCGCAAGCGAAAAGCATGAGGGCCTGAACACAAGCGCCGCCGCCTGCTCTGGCGGTTTGTTTTTTCAGGCGGGCAAAACGAGAGTGAGATGATGCACCAGACCGACGACGTCCGCGTACGCGAGATCAAGGAGGTATCGCCTCCGTCGCACCTGCTGCGCGAATTCGCGCTGAGCAGGCGAGCGGCCGATACCGTCTACGCGGCGCGCAGAGCGATCCATCATATTCTCCACGGCCTGGATGACCGCCTGCTCGTGGTGGTGGGGCCGTGCTCGATCCATGACCCGGAAGCTGCACGCGAATATGCCGGCCGGCTCGCAGAACAGCGGCGCCGGCTCGCAGGGCAGCTCGAGATCGTGATGCGCGTCTACTTCGAAAAGCCGCGCACCACGGTCGGCTGGAAGGGCCTCATCAACGACCCCGACCTCGACGGCAGCTTCAACATCAACAAGGGCCTCAGGACGGCGCGCGAGCTGCTGCTTGACATCAACGAGAGGGGCGTCCCGGCGGGAACCGAATATCTCGACATGATCACGCCCCAATACATCACGGATCTGGTTTCGTGGGGAGCGATCGGTGCGCGCACCACGGAGAGCCAGGTACACCGCGAGCTCGCGTCCGGACTGTCCTGTCCGGTCGGCTTCAAGAATGGCACCGACGGCAACCTCAAGATTGCGCTGGACGCCGTGATGGCCGCCTCGCAGCCGCACCACTTCCTCGGCGTCACCAAAGGTGGTCACTCGGCGATCGTCGCAACTGGCGGCAACGAGGACTGCCACGTCATTCTGCGAGGCGGCGCAAATCCCAATTACGACCGCGAAAGCGTGGAGGTCGCGTGCCGCGAGAGCAATGCTGCAAAGCTCCCGTGCCGGTTGATGATCGATGCCAGCCACGGCAACAGCCAGAAGCGCCCTGAGAACCAGCGCCTTGTCGTCGAGGACGTGGCGGGGCAGATTGCAGGGGGTGAGCGGCGGATTTTCGGCATGATGATCGAGAGCCACCTGGTTGGCGGACGCCAGGATCTGGTGCCGGGGCAGAACCCGACTTACGGCCAGAGCATTACCGACGGCTGCATGGGCTGGGACGACAGCATCGAACTGCTCGACATCCTGGCCGAGGCGGTGGACCAGCGCCGCTCGCTCCCGCAAGCAGCGCAGGGCTGAAGCTCGAGTGGGTCCAGAGTGAGTTCAAGTCAGGTGGAATGACCCGGCGGTTCGGAAATCAGGGTACACCAACGAAGCTGGAGGCCCCCCGCTACGCTGCTGATCGGGCAGTCACCGCCGCGTAAAGCGCAATGGCGGCCGCGTTCGAGACGTTGAGGCTTTCCATTCGATCGCTGATCGGCAAACGCGCGAGCGCGTCGCAGTGGAGCTCCGTGTTCTGGCGCATGCCTTCTCCCTCGGCGCCGAGAACGAGCGCGATTCGGGGAGGGCCGAGCGCTTCGGCCAAGCTCATGTCCGCTTCGCCGGTGAGCCCGACGCGCCAGAACCCTGCCTCGGCAATCTCATCGAGCGCGCGAGACAGGTTTACGACGCGCACCCAGGGCACGGTTTCGAGCGCACCGCTTGCAGCCTTTGCGAGCGCGCCGGACTCCGGCGGCGCATGCCGATCCTGGGTGACAAGCCCGAGCGAGTCAAAGGCCGCGGCGGAGCGAAGGATCGCGCCGACATTGTGCGGATCGGTCACTTGGTCGAGGATGAGGAGGGGGCGGCCCTCCGGCGCGCCGTCGAGCAGGTCGCCCAGCCAGATGTCGGGAAGCCGCTCTACTTCCGCCACGATCCCCTGATGCGGCGCGTCGCGCGGGATGAGCCGCCCGAGATCCGCAACATCCGCGAAGCTGATCGGAACGCCGGCCGGGAACTCGAAATCGGCGGCGGCCTCGTGCGTCACCCAGATCTTGGCGAACTTGCGTTCCGGATTGGCAAGGGCTGCGGCAACGGCATGACGGCCCCACAAGCGGGGGCGGTTGTCGGGCTTGCTCGCCTGGCGGGCTTTGCGGCGCATGGCGCGCTCACATGGCCGCAGCGGCGGCTGCTGGCAAGCGCGGTCCCGCGGATTGTCCGTGGTTGGCAGGCATGGTCAACTTTGAGCTTCGGGGAGGTTCAAATGGCGACAGCACACCCTTCGATCCCGCGTTGGCGGAATGACCGGCTCTTCTACACGGCCATGGACCTGTTCGTTGCGGGCTTATGATAGTTGGGTGAGCCGCGGGCGCGTGCACCGCGTCTGGATATCGGGCGGCCTCGCCATGCTGGTGAGCCAGCTGGTCATGCTGCTGATCATGACGAGCGCTCCCTGGATTGCGTTCGCCCGGGCCATGGCCGGGCTCTGGTAGCTCGGAGCAGGCGTTTAGGGCGGAAAAGCGCGCGGCGGCTCTTTCCCGGCACAAAGTCGTCCAGAGGCGGTGATCGGTCCCGTCGGTCGCCGTGGCAGCCAGCATCGGCGCTCCGCGTTGACAGGGGGCGCCCCTTTCGCCATTGAGCCGCCTTCCCGAATTGGGCCCCGTGGACAGGTGGCCGAGTGGTTAAAGGCAGCAGACTGTAAATCTGCCCGGGTTTCCCGTACGCTGGTTCGAATCCAGCCCTGTCCACCATCAGCCAAGCTCGAACCGGATCGTCTGGACACCTGGCGCGACCTCGACGTTGAGCACGGGGCTCCTTCTTGCCGACAGGGAGCCGCCCGATCCGGTGCTGTAGCGCTCTTGTTGAGCTTCCTTACGACCGAGAGAAGGACAACGTTACGAGGCTCTTCTTAAGACCACCCGCTCTGCCGTCGCGGTGCTTTCTGGCTCGAGAGGAAGGCAGCCGAGGCGTAGTGGCATGAAGAAGAATATTGTCGGCTTTGCCCTTGGCGCACTGCAGCGGGTTCGGAAATTTGCCTGGCGGTTCACCGGGAGACCCGCTGGCGTCCATGCACTCGCTCTCACCACCAGCCGCAGACTGGTCCTCGTAAAGCTCACCTATGCGCATGGCTGGCGGGCACCGGGGGGAGGCATAAAGAGGGGCGAAAGTCTTGAAGAGGCCGTTGTCCGCGAACTGGCCGAGGAGATCGGGATGACCAGTCACCGAAGAATCGAGCAGGATTTTGTGATCGAAGATCCCGCTGCAGGAACGGTGTTCGTCCTCCACGATGTCGAGTACCGCCCGAACCCGTCATGGGAGATCGAGGTTGTGGCCGAGTTCGACATCGATCGGCTTCCCGCCGATCTCGCCCCGCGCGCACGAGCGTGGATCGAACAGGCCCGAAGGGCGGGCGCTTTCTACCGGCGCTAGAGTGCTTGTCAGTCAGGCGGAATCACCTGACGGCTCGGAAAGCACGGCAAAACAGGAGACTGGGCCCGCCCCGGTTAGATCGAAGCGGTAACGGCTCTAGACGAGCAAGGGCGCTGGCACGATGTCCGTGGACTGGGTCTCAGGGAGATTGGGCCTCGCGCTGAAAATTGCGCTTATGTTGATCGAGCAGGCGCTGCGATCGGTCCGCAAGGTCCCGACTTTGCTCGATGCTCTTTTGAAGTTCGGCTTGCGCTTTCTCGACCTCACGGAGCCGCCGCTCCGTCTCAGACTTACAATTCACACCACCCCGCCCGATACGCCAAAGGTACAACAAGGCGCAATCGACGCACAAGGATGTTTGTGGTTGCATGCATTTGCATCTTCTTGTCAGGCGCTGAGGCGGGCGCCGCTGAGGCCGCCGCCCGCCGGCAATCCGCGGGCGAGCGGGTGGTCCCGCAGCGCTCAGAGTGACCGCGGGACCGCCGGGAAAACTCCGGCGCGACGTATCGGATCCAGGATTTTGCAGTCGAAGAGCTTTTTGATCCCGCAGAGCACCCGTTCGGGCGGAACAAGCACATCGCTTCGGGGAAGCGCTCTTCCGCACCCCGGGGACCTTTCTCCTTTCGGTCCGGCTTTGGACCAGCGGCGGCAAGGGGATCTGAGGGCGGGGCCGGCTTTACTGGGCGTTGCCAGCGACGTTGGCTCCCTCGGCTTCGACGCCCGATAGTGTACGATCGGTCTCGGTGATCGCTGGTTTGACGCTTTGCTCGGAGCTCGGACCCGCGGCGGCGTAGAAGATTCCCCTCACGAGGATGATCGCGATGATCACAAGAAAGACCGCTCCGATGATCCAGATCCACTTGCTGCCTCTGGCAGGTGCATCCGTGGCCGCCTCACGGTTCGCATTGTGTCGATCGTTGCCAGCCATGCGCGTGTCTCCCGGTGAGCGAGTGAAATGTCGGGAAGCTGGTGTTGTTCCGAACCGACCGGAACAGCCCAAACCTTCGGGGCCTTCGGGCGTTGAAGCGCGCCGCGCTTGACCGATCCTGCCGAATGATGGCAGTGCGGCATCGCAAAGCGGGTATAGCTCAATGGTAGAGCACTAGCCTTCCAAGCTTGTGATGCGGGTTCGATCCCCGCTACCCGCTCCAGCGCTCTTGCCCGGCACGTTGTGCGGATTTGCCCGTCCGCTACGCCGGGCTGCTTCTCGTCAGCAATGTCTGGCAAGTGACCGAGCACGGCCTTGGACTGTCGCTCGGGAGAAGCGGGTACAACGATGCTGCGTGAAACCCGTCGGAAAAAGATTCTGCTCCGGGATTAAAGCGCCGCTGGGACTCGTTTTTGTGCATGTCGACCATGGCTGATGCGCGTAGGGCGATGTTAGCTCATGCATCACACCATGGCCGACCCTCGCGTCGCGTACCGAGGGGTAGAGGCCGACGCTCCGACGGAGCGCCGGCTCTCTGCCAATGAAGAACGCGCCAGCCCCGCAATCGGTCCCCGCCGCTGCAGCGGAAGAAAGGCGCACGTGCGGGCAAGAGATCAGGCGGTGAGATTATTTTCATGAACGCCGGATTAAAAAAGCCCCGCGATCCGTTCTTGCCTTAGTGACGTGGAGACCGCCTTTTGCAGGCCTTCGAGCGTGAGCTGCTGACGCTGGTGCCCCGGCTCCGCCGCTTTGCCCGCTCGCTGACCCGCGATGCGGCCGATGCGGACGATTTGACGCAGGTGGCACTGGAGCGCGCCTTGAAAGCGCGCAGTCAGTGGCAGCCCGGGACGAGAATGGACTCGTGGATGTTGAGGATCATGAGGAATTGCTGGATCGACGAGGTGCGCAGCCGCACGCGCCGTTCCCGTACCTTTGCTCCCGAGGAAGAGGGGATCGGGGTGTCGGCAACCGTCGACGGTTTCGAACGCGCAGCCGACATGCAAGCGATCGACCAAGCGATGAACCAGCTCCCGCCTGAACAGCGCGAGGTGATCGCGCTCGTCCTCGTGGAAGGGCTGAGCTACCGTGAAGCCGCCGACATCCTCGATCTGCCGATGGGCACGGTCACCTCCCGGCTGACGCGCGGCCGGCAGGCACTCGCTCGCAAGCTGGAGGCCGCGTAATGCCGCCGATCACAGACGACATGTTGATGGCCTACCTCGACGGCGAGCTGGACGAGGTCAGCAGCAGCCGCGTTTCCCGAGCGCTCGCCCAGGATCCGCAGCTCAGCGCCAGGGCCGACGCGCAGCGGCGCTTGAAAGAGCTGATTTCCCGCCGTTACGATCCCGTCGCGCAGCAAGAAGTGCCGGAGCGATTCCGGGCATTGATCGAGAGCAATGTCGTGCCCCTGGATTCGGCACGGCTGAAGCGGCGGGTGAGGATCCAGTGGCCGCAATTCGCCGCGATGGCGGCGACCTTCGTGGTCGGCCTTCTGGCTGCGCAGATCGTACCGGGCGGCGCGGAGCCGGCCGCCGTCGACGGCGGACCCATCGTGGCGCGTGGCGCGCTTGCCGAGGCGCTGGACACGCAGCTTGCCTCGGCGCCCCCAGCCGATGCGGGGACCAGGATCGGGGTCAGCTTTGCTTCGGAGGACGGGCGCTTCTGCCGCACGTTCGAAACGGCGGATCTGGCCGGCCTTGCCTGCCGCGGCGGCGAGCGATGGGAGCTTGTCACAACAGCTCGGACCGGCGGAGGCGGGGGCCAAGGCGAGTACCGGCAGGCGGGAAGCGGCGCCGGCCTGGTGCTGCAATATGCCCAGGAGATGATGGCGGGTGAGCCGCTCGACGAACAAGCCGAACGGCGCGCTCGCGATCGCGGTTGGCGCAGCTCGCGCCGCTGAGCTAAAAGGCCCTTTGCGCAGCGGCTTGACGGGACGAGAGATGAAGTTTGGAACTGCACACAAGACGCTCGTCGCCGGCCTGCTGCTGGTTTCGGTCTCATGCGCATCTTGGGCGCAGCGGGGACGCTCGGCTGATCGGATCGATCGCGTGACCCGGACGGTCGAAAACGCGCAGCGACGTGCCGAAGCCGCTCAGGACCGCATTGCCAGAATCCCGGAGCAGGCGGCACGCGCGGAAAAGGCGCAGGAGCGTGCAGGGCGCGCTCCAAATCAGGTCGAGCGGGCGCTTCGGGCCGAACGTGCCGCGCGCGCCGGCCGTATCGAGAGCCGCAGTGCCGAGAGGGCGCGAGGCAAGGGCGGCGAGGGCAATGGAGGGCGGCGCCAGCGTGCTGAGGCGCAGCGAGGTGGCAAGAGCGAAGCCAAATTCTCGGAGCGCGAGCAATCCTTGGCCGACGCCCAGCAGCAGCGGCAGCAGGCTCTTGTCCGCCTCCATCCGGGTGAACTCGAGATGACCACCACCGGTCCAGCAGTGCGCGCGCAGGTGGTCGCGATCGACCCGAGCCCCGCGGCCCTCGCTGCCGCGCTGCGGGCGGGGTTCACGCTCCTCTCGCAGGAGACAATCGAAGGTCTCGACATCCGCTCCGTGACACTTCGGACACCGCGTGGAATGGCGGTCGATCAGGCGCTGGCCCAGCTGGCACGGCATGGCGAGTTCAGCCCGAACCATCTCCACCTGCCGACCTCCGCCGCGACCATGCCCTCCGCTTCTGCGGCGGCTCCGCTTGCGGGAGCGCGCGTGGAAGGAAGGCCGGCGCTCGGCATCATCGACGGCGGCGTTGCCCGCCATTCCTCGCTCGGCGGGGCGATCGAGCAGCGCGGTTTCGCCCAAGGCGCTCCGGCGGCGAATGCGCATGCCACGGCGGTTGCATCGCTCGCCGTCGGGCAGGGACCGCTGCGCGGTGCATTTCCCGGCGCATCGCTGCTCGTGGCCGACATTTACGGCCGCGATCCCACGGGAGGAAACGCGGTCGCGCTGATCAGAGCGATTGGCTGGATGGCGGCGCGCGGGGTTCCAGTGGTTGCAATCACGCTCGCCGGCCCTTCGAACCCGCTGGTCGCGAAGGCCGTCACCAAAGCCTTTCAACGGGGTCTTTATATCGTTGCTCCGGTTGGCAATGGCGGTCCGGCGGCGCCGCCCGCTTTCCCCGCATCCTACCCGCAGGTTGTGGCAGTGACGGGCGTGGACCGGCGCAACCGTGTGCTGATCGAGTCGGGCCGGTGCCCGAGCCTCGATTACGCTGCTCCCGCGGCAGGATTCCGAGCAGCCAATGCCGCCGGAGGCTTGCATCCGGTACGTGGCACGTCCTTTGCCGTGCCGTTTGTCGCCGCTCGGCTTGCTGCGCTCGCCAAAACGGGTCCTCGGCCGCTCTCCTTGCTCGACCGCGAGGCGGTCGACCTTGGCCCGCGCGGCGCCGATCGCCTCTACGGGCGGGGCCTCGTTTGCAGCAAATGCCGACCGGCTTCCTAGACTCGTTCCCTGTTGGATTGAACCGGGAACGACTCCGGTTTCCTCTGTTTGCCGTGCTTTCCGAGCCGTCAGGTGATTTCCACCTGACTTGAAAGCACTCTAAAAACCCGCACAGTTGGGATTAAAAGCCAGCTCGCCACCGTTCCCGTGACGACACTGGAGCCGCAAGCCGCGGGGGCCTTGCCTCCTGTTGATGATGGAAGGAGTTTCCGATGGGTAGCTTGAGGATGATCACTGCTGTGCTTCTGGCGGCAGCGAGCGCCGTCGCTTTTGCCGCGCAACCGGTGCCGGAGCGGGCAAAAAGCGGCTTCGGCGCGAAGGTGAGCGCTATGGCCCGAGCCCAGGGGAGCGCGGAACGGCGCAGCATCGGCGCTGAGGTCAGCGCCGAGGCTCGGCAGGAACGCGCCGAAAAGCGGGGCCGCCGCCTGAGGGACCGCGAAGACGATTCGGACGAGCGGACGGAAAGCCGCGGCATCGGCTCTGACGTCCGCGTGCTTGCCCGCGGGCAGCGTGAGAGCGACGAGAAAGGAATAGGCCGGCAAGTGAGGGCGTTGACGCCCGCGGCCACCCGCACGAGCCGGGGAGCCTCCGAAGCAAGAAAAGGCTGGGCCGCCGAAGCCTCCAGCGCACGCAGCAGCGCATCTGCGACCGCCGCCGCGGCGCGCGGTGCGGCGGGTCAGGCG
>JALYNE010000130.1 GCA_030773375.1 Pseudomonadota bacterium | reverse complement strand
GGACGATGCGGAGGATGGCTCTCGTATCTGGGCTTATAGCGGCGGGTGCGGCGTCGGCTTGGTTCTCGCGCGGAAGTCGCCGATCGCCCAAAAATGCAGGTCGAGATCTGCCGACCGCGAGCCTCTCAGACACGATGGCCGTCGTCACTCAAGTGGTCGGGCCGGTGTTTGCCAAGGGCGTGCTCATCCGCAGACGGCCTGTAGTGGCAATGGCCGAACGGACGAACCTGGAGCTGCGTGCCGTCCGGGTGCTGCAGCGACTGCTGCACGAGTATGGGAGCGGACCTTTGATGCTCCGGCTCCCGGTGCCGCAGGCTGTTATCCTCTCCCCGCAGCATGTCCACCGGGTGCTTGCGGAAACCCCGGAGCCCTTCGCCACGGAGACGCGTGAGAAGCGGGCGGCGCTCTCCCACTTCGAGCCGCAGAACGTACTTATCTCTCATGGTGGCGATCGAGCCGACCGCCGCCGCTTCAATGAGGAGGTTCTGGAGCTTCCCTGTCCAGTGCATAGCCTGAGCGACAGCTTCGCGGCTGTTGTGCAAGAAGAGATTGCCGACCTCCTGGCTGCATCTGAAGCGAAGCAGGATTTTGGCTGGAAGCAATTCTCGCGCGTCTGGTTCCGCATCGTGCGCCGCGTGATCCTCGGCGATGGAGCTCGCGATGATCGCGAACTAACTGCGCTCCTCTGGAGGCTCCGCGCGGACGCCAATTGGGCGTTCTTGAGACCGCGTCGTCACCGTCTCCGCAAGCGCTTCTACGCGAGGCTTAGGGCGCATCTTGCTCGATGCGAGGCCGGTAGTCTTGCCGCTCTCATCGCGCGAACTCCTACCACGGCCAGGACAATGCCGGAGGACCAGGTCGCTCATTGGTTATTCGCTTCCGATCCGGTCGGCATGACCACGTATCGGGCGCTTGCGCTTCTCGCGGCGCACCCCGATCAGCTTCAGCGGGCCCAGCAAGATATTAGATCCGCTGCCGAGGGCAGCAAGTATCTGCCACTGCTGCGCGCGACCCTGCTTGAGGCGCTGCGGCTTTGGCCGACAACGCCGACAATCCTCCGTCAAACGACGCAGAATACGGAGTGGGAGACCGGCACGATGCCAGCCGGAACCACAATCCTCATTTTTGCGCCGTTCTTCCACCGTGACGACCAGCGCCTTCCTTACGCGCACAGCTTCGCGCCCGACATCTGGCTTGAGCGCCCAGCTGCTGGAGGATGGCCGATCATTCCATTCAGCGCCGGACCAGGCGTCTGCCCAGGTTCGAACCTGGTCCTCCTGCTCGGAAGCCTCGTCATGGCCGAGGTACTTCGAACGCGCAAACTCAAGCTGTCCGAGCCGACACGCCTCAACCCGGGTAACCTGCCGGCTACGTTCGATCACTACACAATGCGGTTCTCAGCATAGAACTGCGCGGGCGCTCCGAAGGGGAGATGGCCAGAACCGGTGCGACGGTCCACGGAGCGGGCTCCCAGCCAAATACGACCCTTAATGCTGCGTCACCTTCTGCGAGGCGGCCAGTTCCGGTGCTTTGGCTCATGACGCTTTTGAAACTTACGAGCGGCCCCTTCGACGGCGCTGCTTTCTGCCTCTCTCGAGCTCGGATCAAAGTCGTCAAGCCGGTCCAGGTAAGCGCAAGCCATCCGTTAATGAGCGGAGGCGATGGAACGAAGCTCTGCCTTGCGAGCAAGCGGGCGTCAGCGGACAGGCGGAGCTCGACAGAGAGGATACGCAAGATCGTCCTGAATGACAGACCAGAGCTGGTACGGTTTGGCAGGAGGTGAAATCAGCGATACGGCTCCTTTGTGACGAGATGCTGGCCTCGCTCGCCAGATGGCTTCGGGCGGCCGGCCATGACACGGAACTTGCCGCGCCGGCGACCCCAGATATCCGCCTGATTGACCAATGCCGCAGCGGACGGCGCGTGCTGCTGACGCGCGACCGGCGGTTAGCCGAGGTTGCTGGGCGCGTGGTGACTAGCGTCCTTCTTCCACCGGAAGATCTCGATGAGCAGGCAGCCTTCTTAGCCGAGGAGCTGAAGCTCGAGTGGTTAGCAGCTCCATTTTCGAGGTGCATGGTCGATAATGAGCTTCTCCAAGCGGCTGAGGCAGGCGATTTCGAGCGCGTTCTCGCTCCAGCTCGGGGCGACGCCCCGGTGATGAAGTGCCCCGTCTGCGCGCGCGTCTACTGGCAGGGCGGGCACGCTGTTAGAATGCTTGCACGGCTCAGGCGCTGGCGGGAAAACTCTCTGAGCGAAAAGCGCTGACCCTAGTGAGACGCCGCCGAACGATCGCCTCGAACAAAGTCCGGGTTCGGTAACTTGAGCGCTCCCGCGCGCCCATGACGCTCCCCGCCGGCACGGTCTGCTCGGAAACAACAAGCTGAATATTTGTTAAGGTTGACGACAATTTTCGAGGGGAGCCGATGAGGCACGACGAGCAGAGTTACTGGCGGTCGCGGGCGGAAACGCAATTGCAGCTCTCGCGCTCGGCTAGAGATGATCGGGCGATCCGCGCGCATGCGCTTCTTGCTGGATATTACTTTGACCGCGCGTTCCGGTCCACCGGGGCGTCGTCATCGACACCCTCTCCGATTTCTGGCACCCAGGTGACACCGCTGAGACCGGTTGATGCCCTGTTCGCATGAGAGTCACACGGCTGCCCACTTTGCCGCCGCGTCCTACTGCCGTCACAGGGTGCCACAGGCATGGCGCGTTTGCGACGAAAAGTCTGCAACGGCTGGAAGCCGGGATCCGGTAACTCCCCAGCTGATCTGCATCATTGACGCTCGGCAGGCGTACCGTCCAGAACAGGGTAACGGCTAACGTATTGATTTGAGTTGTTGCAGACCGGGCGTCTCCCGTGTTGCGTCTAGGGCGGCTGGGGAGGATCGATGCTCAGAGACTTGCACTATTATCAGCAGCGTGCGCAACAAGAGCGCGAGGCAGCGAAGGAAGCGAAGTGCTCCCGCGCCCGCACCGTCCATGAGGATCTCGCCCGTCGCTGCGAGGATGTGCTGCGGGCGTACAACTTTCCCGGGTAATACATTGACTAAGTACCGCTTCCACGACTGGACCCGCCCGGAGCCACAGAGGGAGCCAATTCGAGCCGCACCTTCGCTCCCGGGAGCTCCTGCTGAATGCCCGCGATGGGTCTGAAGCGAACATTCGCTGACGGACCAGCCGAACGTCCACTTTTCATCATCGAGCCCAATAAGCAGACAGGCCGGTTTCGGCCAATTTTCGCCCTCGCGGGCGTGTGGCGGCCGACGGATCAAGGAAAGGCGTATGCCTTCCGCACTTGTGAGGCGAACCCGCTGGTGGAGGCGATCCATGCCAATGCGGCTGCTGGATAGCAGCGATCATCACATTCCTGCAGCTGCAGTGTGGCGTAGCATTGAAGCAGGCGCATGTGAGCATCAGACTACGAATCTGGGGGCCGGAGGTTCGAATCCTTCCGGGCGCGCCATTCCTTTTCGGCAGTTTTGCGCCATTTTCACCCGCAGGCGCGAGCCTGTGAATGACTTTCTGTTCCGCGTTAGCAATCACATAGCAAGCACGAGAATCAGTTTCGCCGGGTCAGGTCGCCTTTCCGGCAAGCGCAGCGGCTAGAACCCGGAGGGCAATGGGGACAATGGGGACAATGGCTGCGTTCTCCGTTCAGCCGTGGTTCCCGATAACGTCGGGACCGAACACCTCCTTACCCTCCATGCGGGTCATGAGCGTATCGGCTGCGCGCTGAAGGGCGGCTTCGCGCTTGTCCGGTGAGCCGGCGAGATCCCGCAAAGTGCTCCTAGGTATCTGTTGCAGACCGTGCAGCAGTTGAAAGCCGACTTCTGATTTAGGGAGCTTGCGCATAATCTGCTCTCGAATCGGGAGGAACATTCGTGGAACAAGCGCCCTTCACACTCAAGCTCAATGAGAGGGATGAGGTTGTGCTGATCGAGGATGACGTCCGCATCTGGCTCGGGCCTAAGGATGCAGCTTGCGCGGAGATGTGTCGGTTCCTTGCGGCGATTGATTACGGCGAGTGCCCATAGGCGGCGGCTTCTAGGTGCGAACCGACCTGGAGAGATTGGCAGACAAGTGCCGTAACGCTGCTCCTGGCTTTGATTGACCCTCGCCTCGGTCGCCGGAGCACGAGATGGGGAGGAAAGCGCACCACTTCGGAAGGACTTCGAAAGGAAACCACGTCATTCGTCGACAACTGCTTTCGCGCGGCTGTGCCGAGTTGGAGGGAGCGACGCAAACTTGATCTGGTTTCTGGTTGGTTATGCCATCTTTTCAGTCTTGTTCATGACATGGTGGGCCCGTGGCTGCCGCAGACAGCGTTAGGCCTCCCGGTCAAGCTGATCGGCGCTGTTCAAGGCCCCGGCACAGGAAAGGCAATAGGCATGTTCAATCTTGCCGCGCATAGGGCAACTGTCTGAGCGTAGTCCAAGCACAGGTATGCAGACTTTAAGCCCTACTTTTCAATAGCCTCGATCGGCAAAGTCTTGAGCAGGGAATATGCGAGAAGAAATTGCTTATCTGCTGATTGCGCTGCTGCTCGCCGGAATTTCCATCTTCTGGTGGGTGGCAGCGAGGAAGAGGCGGCGCAACCGCAGGTCTTCGCTTCGAGTAGACATCCTCAAGAAGGGCCGCGACCAGTGAGTCGTATGTGCAAGGCCAGTCAAGGAACCTGGCATGGGTGGTGACAATCTAGACGCGCGACTGGGGCCGGTTGCTGAGTTTGTGCTGGCGATGATTGTGATGGTGATGGTCGCCGCGGTTGCGAGCTATGTGCTCATGAAGATCGCGCAGCGCCGCAAGGAAAAGGCTCATAACAAGCTATCCGCTTCCCGCCGGGGCAAGGATTCGGCCATCAACCTCTTGGCCAAGGGGAGTGACGACGAAGGCGCTCCGGTGGAGCGTGGGCGCAGGGAGCGGCGGAAGCCGCGGAAAAGAAGCGAGTTCGACCTCATAGGCCTCTTGAAGGAGATCGCTGACCGATTGGATCTGCGAAAAGGCAAGCGTCGGGGAAAGCGCCGGAGACGCAGGACGCGCAGTAGCTCCGGCAATCTGCGGATCGACATTCTGAAGAAGCCAGGAGATGCGCAGCAAGACCCTCCTACTCCTTGAGAGGCTGCATTCGCGATCGGCGGCTCGTGCGGAGCGTCTTAGCCTCAGCGATGCTCCTTCCAGTATTGCGGCCACTTCAGCGCATAGCCTCCCGAACCATCCGGCAGCTCAAATCCCCGACCCGATGCGACGTGCACCAGCCAGCCATTCGCTTGCCGGCAGCAGATAGCGGCGCGCCCTGGTTCGAGCGGATCTCCGGAACCTAAGCGGCTTGTTGAACTCGCTGCTCCCCCCGTTGCGCTCGAAGGTGCAAATATCCAGTGTCGAAGTCACCCACTCGTTCAAGCCGCTCCCAGTCGCGCACCTCGATCGCGCGCCTATCACGACTGATCAGTCCTTCCGCCTCTAATACCCGCAGGGTCCGATTGACGTGCACGGGGGTCAGGCTCAGCGCGTCAGCAAGCTGCTCCTGCGTCACTGGCAGTTCAAAGTAGCGCGTGGTTCCCAGGCCCGCAGCCGATTGTCTTACCGCCAGTTCACAAAGGAGATGCGCCATCCTTGTCTTGGCGTTCCTCCGGCCGATGTTCGCCATCCACTCAGCGAACCTCGACGCGTTGACCAGCGTCTCCGCCCACATCGCCTGCGCAACCGCCGGACGGCTTGCCGTCAGCTCCTCGATCGCGGCGATCGGAATGAATGCGACCTTTGCGGCGGTAAGGGTCTGCACATTCTCATCCGCGGCATCGAGGATGGAACTGTGGAGGTCGATAAAGTCCCCCGCCATGTAGATCCCGACAATCTGCCGCGCGTCGTCGCCAACGATCTTGTGCCGACACGCGAATCCCTCGAGCAGTATGGAGCACCGCGTGGATGCCTCCCCCTCCCGCACGATGTACGTACCCGCTTCCAGATGATTGACCGTGTGGGGAAGTGAGAGGATCGCCTCGTGGTCTCGCTCATCAAGCTGTGAGCGGGCTTCCAGGATCGCGATCATCGAAGCAAGCACGTCGTTGGGGGTCGTCACCGTACCAACCTTCTGTCGAACTTGAGGGAGGCGGAGCTTCGCTTCGCTCCCAAGTGACAGCCGAATACAGGTCACGAGGCTTTTTCAATCGCACGAAACGAGCCAAGGTTCCAAACCTGTGTTAACCTTTCCACTGTGACAAATCACGAGACCAACGAGCTGGAGCAGCTAGCCGCGATGTTGCTTCCAGTAGCGGTCTCACTGCACCGAGTAGCCGTCCCGAACCATGCGGCAGCTTAGATCCCCGGCCGCTGGCGAAGTGCACCAGGCAGCCGTTCGCTTGCCACCGGCAGAGCCGTTGGAGACGCAGGAGAGCTTCGGGCCAGTGACCAAGATATGGCCTTGAGCGCTTCGCCCCGTAGGACGCCCGACAAGCGCCGCCAGATGATCCCGTGAGGCTTCGGCTGACACAGCCGGGCAGGGATGCCCCGACCGACACGTCCCATCCATTTCTCGAGCCGCGATCCCGGCGAGGCGCACCCGAGGCCCTTCGGCGCACCAGATCGGCCCGTCACCGTCATAGACGCGAGTTGGAGTGCAGGTGAAGCGCTCGCCGGCAGGCAAGGCATTCGTATCACGCGAATACCTTTGAGCATTCCCAGTATCGCAGCCAGCGAGGCAGAGCGCCGCCAGAGCGACCGAACCTGAGCGGATCATGGATTAGCAGCTTCCCGGTGCATCTTCCTCAACCAAGGATCACGCATCATCCTTGCTCCCGACGCAGGACCGACACGCCGAATCGCTTGCCGCCATTGGTGAAGGCGACACCCTCTTCGACGAGCGCGTGGCGGAGAGTTTCGACCGTCTCGGGACGGACCGTTCCACCAGCCTCAAACTTGGCGACCGTGCGGCGGCCAATCCCTGAGGCTTCGGCCAGATCATCGAGCGACCAACCGAGACCAGCCCTAGCCATCTTGCATTGTGCTACATTCATAGGATGCATTTTTAGTGCATTTAGGCACTTGACGCAAGGGGAATGAACGCGCACTATTAGTGCAGCTAGGGATGAGCCCTAGCGGCCCGAGGGCGGGCTGGACCCCCGACCCCCGAGCCTAACCAACAACCGGAGTGAAACGGCTATGGCTACCAATCGCATTACCACGAACGCCCCCGTTTGGGCACCCTTTGCCTTCTACGGCATCGTCGCGGCGCTCGTCGCCCTCTTTGCGGAGGGCTGAGCGATGAAGCACGAACTCACCCGCCGCGCCGCCCTTGCCGGCCTCGCTGGCGCTCCCGTCTCCATGATGGCGCTTGGTATCCCTGCCGCTGCCACCGCTGGCGAGGACCGCACCGCATGGGATCGAGCGTTCGCCGCCTATGAACGTGCGACAGCAGCCGACGCAGCCATGGACGCGCAGATGGAGCCAATCCGCCGCGCCTACGAGAAAGCGGCGGCCCAAGTGCCCCATGCGAGCTTCGAGTGCTTCAACGAGAGGGGCGCGACGCTGCATCGGATCCTTCGGACCGACAGGCCGGAAGACATTATTGAAGCACGCCGCGCCGTCACCAGCCGGCGTGATCCCACCGCCCCTCCACAGAATGAATATATCGCCGCCTGCCAGAAACTGCTGGCGGCTCGGGACGCGCGGGACGCGGAGCTAAATCGGATCGGTGAACGTCTCGGCTACAACGAGGGGGAGGATCGCTCCGACGCGCTGGCAGAAGTCGCTTACGATGCGCGGTGGAAGCTCATCAGCGACATACCTGCGCCCGACCTTCCCGCCCTCCTATGGAAGCTGGAACAGCTTCTAAAGGTGGACGAGGACGATTCCGTCACCCCTTGGAGCCACGATGCGACCCAACAAACGATGGCCGACGCTCGCCGCCTTCTCTCGCAAGGGAGGGCTTGAGCCATGGCTAGCAAGCCCAACACCAACGGGAGCGCTTCGGCGCTCCCCACCTTCGACCTTGCCGCGACCGTAGGACAGAAGGTTGTCAGGCTCCCCACCGCATCGCGCCGCAAGGTGGAGCAGCGCTGGAACCGTGACACGCGGGAAGTCGCATTCGCGCTCCGCGACCAATGGCCGGGCCAATACATTCCCTCCCACGTCCGCGAGAAGCTGGAGCAGGCCAAGCTCATTGATACCCTTGAGGCATCGCCCGCGCTGGCACTCGCAATGGCCTTGTTCCAGTCGCTTCCCGAGGCCGAGCGGCGGCGCGTCATGATGGTGATCGAGTGCGGCGCTGCCTTTGAGCGCCCATGCTTCGCGCAGATTGCCGCTCTGCTTCGTCGGGACGGCATGACCATTGGCGACCAGTGCAGCCTAGCCCGCATTTCTCACCAGGGTCCAGTAGTTGGGCAAGGACGATGACTGATTGATCTTCTTTGTTCGAAGGTCATGTGGCGCCGGCCGCTGGTTCGGAGCGGATTTTTTTGTTGGCGATTTGGC
>JALYNE010000129.1 GCA_030773375.1 Pseudomonadota bacterium | reverse complement strand
GGTCTGGCCCGTGCCGCCCATGGTGCCGGTCTGGCCGGTGCCGCCCGTGGTGCCGCCGGGCTCACCCATGGTGCCGCCCATCGTGCCGCCGGGTTCACCCATAGTGCCGGTGCCGCCCATTGTGCCGCCCGTCTCACCCATGGTGCCGCCGGTGCCGCCCATCGTGCCGCCAGTCTCACCCATGGTGCCGCCGGTGCCGCCCATCGTGCCGCCGGTTCCGCCGGACTGACCGCCGCGCGTCGAGCCGCCGCGTCTCGATCGTGTGCCCGTGGCGCCGCCGCTTCCGGTCTGACCGCCTGCAGTCGCGCCAGCGCCTGTGCCTCCTGTGGTGCCGGTCGTGCCAGTGCCGCCGGTGGTTTGTGCAATTGCCGCGCCGCTCACCATCAGCGCAGCCGCCAAGATCAACTTTTTCATTCGCCGTCTCCGTCGTCCGGCGTTCCGAAGAAGCGCCGCAAAGGCCCCGTGCTCGGGCCGGCCAAAGCCGTGCCCAATGCGCTCAACGACGGCGGCAGTTCAAATATCCCGTTGGGAAGAACTTAGATATCAAAAAGGATCAATCTTGCCGCTCGCTGTCCAGCGCATAACCGGCAGAGCGTACGGTCCGGATGATATCCTCACGACCGCCCGCATTCAGCGCCTTGCGGAGGCGGCGAATGTGGACGTCGACAGTGCGCGCCTCGATCTCGCTGTCCTGCCCCCAGACGGCGCTGAGCAGCCGCTCGCGTGAGAAGACGCGGCCAGGCTGCTCGAGAAAATGGCGGAGCAGGCGAAATTCCGTCGGGCCAAGCTGGATCGCGACGCCGCCCCGTTTCACCTTGTGCCCGCCGAGATCCATTTCGAGGTCGGCATAGCTCAGATGCTCGCCAGTCAGGCCGGGGCGGGCGCGGCGCAGCACCGCGCCGACCCGGGCAACGAGCTCGCGCGGAGAAAAAGGCTTGGTGACGTAATCATCGGCGCCAGTCTCCAGTCCGCGAACCCGGTCTGTTTCCTCCCCGCGCGCGCTCAGCATGATGATCGGCACTTTGGCTGTTTCAGGACGGCGGCGGAGGCGGCGGCACACTTCTATCCCGGAGACGCCGCCGATCATCCAGTCGAGGAGGACGAGGTCGGGCGGGTTCTCGGCTGCGAGCAGCAATGCTTCCTCACCGTCACCGGTGCGCTCCACATCGAACTCCTCGCGGGTGAAATGATAGGTGAGGAGTTCTGCCAGCGCACGGTCATCCTCCACGAGGAGGATCCGGCCTCTAGCCATTGCTTGCCGCGGCTCCGAACGGATCCTCCCCCCGAGGGCGGTCGGCGAGGTGTCGGCCGGTCGCGGCAAAGTAGACCATCTCGGCCACATTGGTCGCGTGATCGCCGATCCGCTCGAGATTCTTTGCAATGAACAGAAGATGGGTGGCCGGTGTGATGTTGTGTGGGTTTTCCATCATGAAGGTGAGCAGCGTCCGGAAAATGCTGTTGTAGAAGTCGTCCACCGCTCGATCCCGTTCGCACACCGCGGCCGCCTTTTGGGAATCGCGAGCTGCAAACGCGTCGAGCACGTTGCGCACCATCTCGCCCGCGATCCGCGCCATTTCGGGGAGGAGCGAGAGCGGCTCGATCTTGGGGCTCTCCTCGATCACGGGCACGCGCTTGGCGATGTTCTTGGCATAGTCCCCGATCCGCTCGACGACACCAGCAATCTTCAGCGCTGCGACGACCGCGCGCAAATCGTCGGCCATTGGCGCGCGAAGCGCAATGATCTGCACGGCCATTCGTTCGATCTCCGCTTCGAGAGCGTCGATCTTCTTGTCGTTTTCGACGATCCGCGCGGCAGCCTCCCGGTCCTGCTGCATCAATGCACGCATGGAATCGCAGATGGCCGCTTCGGCTAGTCCGCCCATCTGTGCGATGAGCGCCCGGAGTTGGTCGAGCTCCTCGTCGAATGCCTTGACCGTGTGTGCGCCGGTGGTTGCCATCTGCCGTTCCTTGTCAGCCGTAGCGGCCGGTGATGTAGTCTTTGGTCCGCGTTTCGCGCGGATTGGTGAAGATCTGCGACGTCTCGCCATATTCGACGAGATTGCCGAGATGGAAGAAAGCGGTGCGCTGCGAAACGCGCGCCGCCTGCTGCATGTTGTGCGTGACGATGACGATTGCATAGCGGCCGCGAAGCTCGTGGATCAGCTCCTCGATCTTTGCGGTAGCGATGGGATCGAGCGCCGAGGCCGGCTCGTCCATCAGGATGACCTCCGGGTCGACCGCGATCGCGCGCGCGATGCAGAGCCGCTGCTGCTGCCCTCCCGAAAGTGCCGTCCCGTTCTCGGTAAGCCGGTCCTTGACCTCGTCCCAAAGCCCCGCCCGGCGGAGCGAACGCTGGACGATCTCGTCCAATGCTGCCTTGCCCGCTGCGAGCCCATGAATGCGCGGTCCGTAAGCGACATTCTCGTAGATCGATTTCGGGAAGGGATTGGGCTTCTGGAAGACCATGCCGACCCGGGCGCGGAGCTGCACCACGTCCATGCCCGACCCGTAAATATCTTCGCCGTCGAGCTCGATCCGCCCCTCGACGTGCGCGCCCGCGATCGTGTCGTTCATTCTGTTGAACGAGCGCAGAAAGGTCGACTTGCCGCAGCCGGATGGCCCGATGAAAGCCGTGACATCGTCCTTGCTGATGTCGATCGAAACCTGGTTCACGGCCTTTTTGTCACCGTAGAAGACGCTGACGTTCCGCGCCGTCATCTTGATGTTCTGCCCAGCCTGTTGGGCCACGTGCGTTTCCTGATTCATGATTTCACCAGCGCCGTTCGAATTTGTTGCGCAGATAAATGGCGAGGCCGTTCATCGCGAGGAGGAAGACGAGAAGGACGATGATCGCGGCCGACGTCTTCTCGACAAAGCCGCGGCTCACCTCGTCGGACCATAGGAAGATCTGGACTGGCAACGCCGTGGCAGGGTCCGTCACGCCGCCGGGAGGTGAAGCGATGAACGCACGCATGCCGATCATCAGCAGCGGCGCCGTTTCTCCGAGCGCGCGGGCCATGCCGATGATGGTGCCGGTGAGGATACCGGGGAGAGCCAGTGGCAGCACGTGGTGGAAGACAACTTGGATCTTGCTGGCCCCGACCCCCAGTGCCGCATCGCGGATCGAGGGCGGCACCGATTTGATGGCATTGCGCCCCGCAATCACGATCACGGGCATTGTCATGAGCGCGAGGGTTAGCCCGCCCACGAGCGGAGCGGATCGCGGGAGGTTCATCGTGTTGAGGAAAATGGCGAGCCCCAGCAGCCCGAAGATGATGGAGGGCACGGCGGCAAGGTTGTTGATCGACACTTCGATCATGTCGGTCCACCCGTTCCGAGGGGCATATTCCTCGAGGTAGACTGCGGAGAGGACGCCCACCGGGAAAGCCAGCGCGAGCGTTACGAGCATGGTTAGGAGCGAGCCCTTGAACGCCCCCCAAATGCCGACGGCAGCCGGATCGGTCGCGTCGGAGCCGGTGAGGAAATTCCAGTTGAAGCCCGTCTGCACAGCGTTCCTGCCCCGGAGCTGAGCGTAAATGCGTTCGGCTTCCGGTGCCCCTTCCCTCTTGGCGGCAATGTCGATGGGTGACGCGGCGGGCAGCCAGAGAGTCGCGCTGCGCGAGAGGAGGGTGGGGTCCTCCTTCACTGCTTCCCGGACCCTCAGCCAAGCGCTTTCCGAGAGCAGCCCAGCTGCGGCGGCGCCGTATTGAGCGCCGGCGGCGGCGCGTACGGCGCCCTCGAGATCCGCCGCGGCAAGCGCTGCGTCGGCTGACGGGCCGCGGAGCGCCGCGGGATCTATGAACAGCGCGCTTTCCTCGAAATCGATGTCCAGTCGCACCTCGGTCTGGGTGAAGCCCTTGATCCCGTTTCCGAGCATCGTCACGAGGAGGAACGCGAGGAATCCAGCCGAGAGCAGCACAGCGCCAAGGCCGAGCAGGTGGAAGCGTCGTTCGGCGGAATAGCGGCGGCGGATGCGTCGCTGCATCGCATCCGTCTTCCAATCGGTCGGTGCGCGCACCGCTACGGCATCACTCATAGGCTTCCCGGTATTTCTTGACCACGCGAAGCGCGACGATGTTGAGGAGCAAGGTGACGATGAACAGGACGAGGCCGAGCGCGAAGGCGGCGAGCGTCTTGGGGCTGTCGAATTCCTGATCCCCCGTCAGCAGCTGGACGATCTGCGTCGTGACCGTGGTCACGCTCTCGAAGGGGTTGATGGTGAGGTTTGCGGCAAGTCCGGCGGCCATCACCACGATCATCGTCTCACCGATCGCGCGGCTGACGGCGAGCAGTACGCCGCCGACCACGCCGGGAAGCGCGGCGGGCACAAGCACCTTCTTGATCGTTTCCGAAGAAGTTGCGCCGAGCGCGAGCGAGCCGTCGCGCATGGCCTGCGGCACGGCAGCGATCGAGTCGTCCGCCATTGAGGAAACGAATGGGATGATCATGATGCCCATGACCAGGCCAGCCGCGAGCGCCGATTCCGACGAGCCGGGAATGCCGAGCGTCACTGCGAAGCTGCGCACCGCAGGCGCCACGGTGAGCGCCGCAAAGTAGCCGTAGACCACGGTCGGCACGCCCGCCAGGATTTCGAGCAGAGGCTTCATCCAGCGCCTGACCCCGGGGCTCGCATATTGCGTGAGAAAGATCGCGCTCATCAGGCCAAGCGGAATCGCTACGATCATGGCTATGATCGCACCGATGAACATCGTTCCCCAGAAGAGCGGGATTGCACCGAATGCGCCCGAGGAGCCCGCTTGGTCGGCCCGCATAGCGGTTTGAGGGCTCCAATTGAGGCCGAACAGGAATTCGATGGGTGAGACCATCGAGAAGAATCGGAGCGCCTCGAACAACAGCGAGGCAACGATGCCGAGCGTCGTCAGAATTGCGATCAGCGACGCGACGAGAAGCGCCCCCATCACCAGCCGCTCGACTTTGGTGCGCGCGCGGAAGCCGGGAGAGACGCGCGTGAAGGCAAAGGCGCCGCCCGCGAACGCGAGCAGCAGCGCCACGGCGGTACCAATGATGGTGTACCGGGTCATCGCCTCCGCAAAGACCGGGGCGAGGGCTGTCGCCTGCGGGTTGAAGGCGGCCGCCCGCGTGCCGTCGGCGAGCGCGCGCGCTTCGGTAAAGATCGCTTGCCGCTGCATCTCGAAAGGGGGGAGATTTGCGGCGGCGGGGCTTTCCATCACCGTCTGCATGACCAATCGGCCGGAAACCGAGCTCCAGACGGCAAGGAACAGCAGCGCCGGCACAACCGCCCAGAGCAGGACATACCAGCCATGATAGCCCGGGAGCGAATGGGGCCGCCTCTGGCCGGGCCCGGCGAACGCCCGTGCCTTGGCCCGCGCCGCAAACCATCCGGCAAGCCCGAGCCCTAAGACCAGCAACAGGATCGCCGTCAGCGACAAACTCGGGTTCCTCATTCAGCCGGAAGTCCGGCATCCTTGCGCACAGACAAACGTCGCGCTTGCGCACAGACAAACGTCGCGCCCGGCAAGCCGAGCCCGACGCACGCATATTATTTCAGTTCAGTGGAATTCAACGGGGTCAAGGACTGGACCACGGCCATTGCCTTGGCATGCTGGTCCTCCGGCAGAGGAACGAGCCCGCGCTGGGCGAGATAACCCTGCGGACCCATGCCGCGGCCATATTCGGCGAGGAACTCCTTCATGCCCGGGATGACATTCACGTGCTCGCCCTTGGCATAGATATAAATGATGCGGGCACCCGGATAGTCGAGGCTCCGAATCGTTTCGGCGCTCGGCGTCACCCCGCCCAGGGGTATTCCGCGGATGGCCGACTTGTTCTCCTCGAGGAAGCTGTAGCCGAGAACACCGATCGCGCCCGGATTGGCGGTGACCTTCTGGACGAGGAGGTTGTCGTTCTCGCCCGCCTCGACATAGGCACCGTCCTCGCGGATCTTGGTGCAGACCTCCTTGTGCCTGTCGCTGTCGCTCTCCTTCAGCGCTTTCATCGCCGGATCGCTGTCGCAGCCCTTCTCAAGGATCAGCTCGGCGAAGCTGTCGCGCGTGCCGGAGGTGGGCGGCGGGCCGTAGACGCGGATCGGAACCGCGGGGAGGGCGGGGTTCACGTCTCGCCATGTTTTAGCCGTCTGGGGCTTGCCGTGCGGAGTGGCTGCGAGCGCTTTGTAGACATCTGCGGGGCTGAGCTGGAAATTCTGCGCTCCCTGGTTCCCCTGGACGAGGGCGAGGCCGTCGATCCCGACGGGAATCTCGATCACCTGCCTGACGCCACTTTGATTGCAAGCCTGGAGCTCGGACTTCTTGATCCGGCGCGAGGCGTTGGTCATGTCGGGGAACTGGTCGCCGACGCCGCTGCAGAAGAGCTTCATCCCGGCGCCCGTACCCGTCGATTCAACGATGGGCGCCTTGAAGGACGCATTATTCTGGACGAAGCGCTCGGCCACCGCGGTGGTGAATGGGTAGACTGTTGAGGATCCGACGATCTGGATCTGCTCTCCGGCCGCACCGCCGCCGGCATCGTTGCCCTGACCGCATCCGCTGAGAACCAGCGACGACCCCGCCAAAGCGATGATGAACTTGTACATTCTTTTCCTCCAGAAGCTGGAAATCTGCTGCGTGCCTAATCGGCGGATGTGACGCTTTCATGACTCTGCGCAGCGGCTCCTTGGTACAGGAGATGTCCCTGGTTAAGCAGAAATGACACATGCTCCTGCAGGATGCACATGAACGAATTCTCGCAGCCCTGCTGCTTGCCTCCGCGAACTCCACGAGGTTCAGCTGCTCGCCCGCGGCAAGTAGACATCGACCTCGGTGCCTTCGCTTTGCCTGCTGGCGATTTCCAGCCGCCCCCGGTGGCGGCCGACGATATGCTTAACGATGGCAAGCCCCAATCCGGTTCCGCCCATGTTACGGCTGCGGCTGGCGTCGACCCGGTAGAAGCGCTCGGTGAGCCGGGGAAGGTGCTCGGGCGCGATGCCTTCGCCGCGATCGATCACGCTCATCCGGAGCATGTCCGGCCCACTCTCGGCAAAACGCACTGTGACCGGCGTGCCTTCGTTTCCATATTTGATCGCGTTGACGATGAGGTTCTGGAGCAGTTGGAGCAGCTGCCCACCATCCCCGAGCACGACCGGTTCCCTATCCAGCCGATTGTTCACGAGGATTTCTACGCCTCGCTCAGTGGCCATGCGTCCGCAGGCGATGCGCACTTGATCGATCAACGGGAGCAGCGGAACAGGCTCACGGGGAACGCTGAATCGCTCCGCCTCGATCCGGGAAAGCGACATGAGGTCGTCGACGAGGCGGTGCATCCGCTGCGCCTCGTCCAGCATGATGCCCAGAAAGCGCGTGCGCAGCGCCTTGTCCTCGGCGGCGACGTCGTCCTGGAGGGTCTCGATGAACCCGAGCAGGCTCGCAAGCGGCGTCCGAAGCTCGTGGCTCGCATTGGCTACGAAGTCGGTGCGCATCTGCTCGGCGGCAAAAGCCGCGCTTCGCTCGGACAGTCGCACCAATCGCGTCTCGTCCGGCAGCAGCGCGGTCGCCATCTCCCACCTTCGGTCTTGTCCACCAAGGCCGGCAAGTTCGATCCGGGCGCCGCCGTCGGACCTGTCCGTGAGATGTTCGGCGGCGGCGGGGTGCCGGATGGCGAGGCGAATGTCGGCCCCCTCGACATGGGCGCCCAACACCGCCTTGGCTGCTGGATTGGCCAGCAGCACCTTCCGCTCGCGGACGAGGAGCAGTGGATCGTCCAAAGCGGCGAGGACGGACGGGAGGCGCGGCGTTCCGTCCGCAGAGGCGGGCGGTCCGGAGGACCTGTCTTCGCTCCGGTGCCAGTGAAAGAGCGCCGTTGCTGTCCCACCGCCAAGCAGCGCGAAGAGTGCCGCGAAGAGCGGCGCGCCGGCCAATGCCGCAGCAAGGAGCCCGGCTGCAGCAATGCTAAAGGCAGTGAGGAGCCGCCTAGTGCGCTCGGATGCCATCGGCCTGTCCCTTATCGGGATTGGTGCCAGCGCGCCACTGCTCGCAACTCGAGCGCTTTACGCTTATTAAACACCGTAATCGTATCCGGTGAGGCCATGAGCGAAAAGATCGATCAGCAGCCGTCGGAGGCTGTGCCAGTGCCCAGCAGGCGCATGGTGCTTGCTTTGGGTGCGGCCGCGGCCTCAACCGTCGTCACCATCCGCCCTGCGCTCGCGGAGACCGCGGGATCGGTGCTCAACTGCGAGATACCGGTGCCGGCGCCGCAAGCCGCCGGAAATTACATCGCCGCGGACGGGAGCCTCGTCGCCCCCGGCACCGTGGGATCCTTTCCGCCCGCGCCGCGCAACCTCACCGGCGAGGAAGTGAAGGTGATGCTTCGTGGCGGTCCGTCCCCCGCCGGCATCGACTCGCAATCGGCCCAGGCTTACGCCAACTATATTCGCCGTTTGCAGGCGGGGATGAGCGGATTTACCTGCTACGCCTCGCTGCAGATGCCGCGCTGACCTGGCGCCGCTGATG
>JALYNE010000128.1 GCA_030773375.1 Pseudomonadota bacterium | reverse complement strand
CCTCTTCGGCTAGCTGCGGCATGGTCCGCACTTACCGCAACTCTCTAAGCGCCGCTACTGCACAAAAATAAAGCTCCACCAAGTATTGCTCACTCAGCGCTAACTCAGCACAACCCAACAAAACCCCACGCCTTATCAACCCGCGCCGGAGGAGCGTCGCCGCGCATCATTCGAGGCGCTCTCACTCGAGCCGGTCGTGCTGATGCCGAGCAAGCGCTACGTTCGACGCGGCGCGCGGGAGCGGGAACTAACATCGTGATGGCCCCGCGCCCCGCTCGCCGCTGCTCCCAAAATGACACCGATCACAGCATTACCTGCCAGGTATTGCTTGTCCGCTCCGGGACCTTATGGCCGTTCGTCAGCCTGTAGATGGCGTAAGATGAGGCTGCAGACATCCGTCGCATCAAGTGCCATCGTGCCAAGCAGGTGTTTGTGCTGGGTTATACACAGCGGCCCTTCATCTGCCGCAGAGGGAAGGCGACCGTGAGAGCCGCGCATGAGCGAGGCGTCGAGCGGAATGACGTCCATCAAGTAGCGGAACCCGAGTTGTTTTTTCAGCAGCGTCAGCCCCACCTTCACTTTCGGGAATGCGATCCGCGGGTCGAGGAAGAGCTCGACCGGGTCATAGCCCGGCTTACGATGAATATCGACTGTTCTGGCGAAGTCTGGCGCACGACGATCGTCGCGCCAGTAGTAATAGGTAAACCAGGCATCGCGCTCTGCAACCGCGACCAACTCCCCGGAGCGCGGATGATCGAGATGGAACGCGCGCTTTCCCTCCGCGTCCAATACCTGTGCGATACCCGCTGTTCCTTCCAAGAGCGAGCGAACTGCGGGGATTCGCGCGGGATCATTGACATACACGTGCGCGACCTGGTGGTCCGCCACGGCGAAAGCGGCGCTCGCACCGGGGTCGAGCAGTTCTCGCCCAAGTTCCTCACGCACGGCGATCAAGCCGTTTTCCCTGAGAAGGCGGTTCAGGTGCACCGGTCTAGAGACTGCGGTGATGCCGTACTCTGATAGGACGATCACCTGGGTGTCGCGAGCCTCGTAATAGTCGATCAAATCGCCGCAGACCGCATCAAGCTCTTGTAGATCCCGGTTTGCCTGACCGGGATCGGGGCCGAGCCGCTGTAGGCAGTAATCCAGGTGCGGCACATAGATCAGTGTCAGGGTTGGCCAGTAGCGTTGATCGACCCACCGCGCGGCCTCTGCGATCCAGCGGCTGGAGCGGATCGACGTCTTGGGCCCCCAGAAATCGAACAGTGGGAATTGGCCGAGCTCCGCCTGGATCGCCGGCCGCAGATCGGCCGGACGCGTATAGATGTCAGGGATCTTCCTGCCGTCCGCCGGGTACATCGGGCGCGGCGTGATCGCATAATCCACCGAGGAGTACATGTTGTACCACCAGAAGAGGTTGGCACAGGTGAACTGCGGGTCAAGCGCTCGCGCCACCTCCCACACCTTTGCGTGCTGGACAAGTTTATTGCTCTGCCGCCAGAACTTGATTTCGCATTCATCGCGGAAATACCAGCCGTTGCCGACGATGCCGTGCTGATTGGGGTATGCGCCGGTTAGATAGGTTGCTTGGATCGTGCAGGTCACTGCGGGTAAAAGCGGAGTGACGGTCGCCAGTGCCCCACGCTCCGCGAAGGCCCGCAGCCGCGGCGTCGACTGCCCGAGGAGGCTGGGGGTGAGCCCAACCGCATTGATGACGACGGTGCGACGCACGCTAGGTTCCCTTGATATAGCGTTGAAGGAACAGGGTCAGGCCAAATGCAAGCAGCGCAAGTATCACACCAGGCAGCGCACCCGCGACCGCGAGGACCAGGCCATCAAGTAGTGAAATACCGGCGATCAAGCGACCGATCGCAGCCCCAATACTGCGCTTCCGCCGATCATAGACCAACGAAACACTGTAAGCGACCCAGGTAACGAAGAGCAGCAGCAGCGGCAGCACAAATACAGCCGGTATTTGGACCACAACATAGATAGCCGGTAGAAAGAGGACAAACGCCGGCCAGTACTTTGTGAGATGAGGGCTGGCTTCGGTCTTGGCGACATACGTGAGACCGATGATATACAGCGCGAGTAAGCTGCTCCAGATCACTAATGCGCTTGAAATCTGCAGTGAGAAGGCCAGAAAAGCGGTCACGTAGACCATCAGTCGACAACCAGCCATAAGCAGTGGACTCACCGGGTTGCTTTTGTGCCAGGCATCGTACACGACGATCAGGACGATAAGCGCCAGCCCGCTCAGGAACGCGGCCAAGCCAACAGACCAGAGCAGGAGGCTGCCGACGGCGAAGAGGGTGACAACGCCAACTGTAGCGCCGGCTCGGGAAACTGTCCCCGACGGCAGCGGACGCTCCGGGCGCTCACGGCAGTCGACGGCATAATCACAGAGATCGTTCAAATACATCCCGGCAGAATAGAAGAGCACCAGTGCGATCGCGAGCAGGGCGACCCTGCCACTCGGCTCCGTGGCGCCTGCCAAAGCCGCACCGGCCAGCACGTTACTGACTACGGTTGGGCTATTGGAGACCCGTGCGAGCGCCAGGTAGCCATATAGCGTCTGCTGCCAGGACGGGCGGTAGCGCAGTTTTGTTTCATACGAAGACATGGCGCACCCACGCAAACTCACGGCTGATCGAATCAAGCAGGTCCTTCTTCAAGGTGGGCGGCAGCACATCCCAGGTATACGTCTCGATCTCGAGGTGCTGGCTGAACCGCCGCTCACGTAAGAGCGCAAAGACCTCCTGGATCTCATCCTGTGTCGAGAAAAATGTACCGTACTGTTCGATAAAAATTGGCACGTGGAAATGGATGCGCCATTGGCTGGCTTGGCGGTCGTAAATCGCGGGCAGAGCATCCGCCAAATCGGGGTACTGCTGGAAGCTCCCGTCGTGGTTGCGCTGCACGACCTGGTGGAGATAGACCGACTCGGCGAAAGGCTGGAGCTCACGTTCAAGCGCCGGGCGAACGGCGCTCTCCTCCGGGAAGATAATCTTCAATGCTGCGCTGATCTGGACTTTACCAACCTGGATGCCAACTTGCGCAAAACGATCAAGGACCTCGGCAGGATCTTCATAGGCAACCGCCATGTGGCACGTGTCGAAACAGACGCGGATTTGGTCAAGCAGATGGGCGCGCGCCTCGGCGACCGGAATGTTCATCGAGTCCGCTAGCATACCCGCGCCCGTAACTAACAGCCACTCCGTATAGAACCGGACAACTTCGGTGCTGTTCTCGATCAGCCCGTCAGGCTCGGGCTCGAAATCCAGGTGAATCACCTTGCCTTGCTGCTGCTTGACCCGGACCAGGGCCTCGGCTATGCGCACGACATTGTGGGTCAGGCGCTCCCACGGCGCATCTTCCGCGACGTTCAGCCATGGCTTATAAGACAGGGGGCACGTCGAGATGCCCCCCTCCATGCCACTGGGGAGCAACTGCGCGAGAATCTCGATCAAGCGCAGTGTGTACTGGACGCGCTCCTCGTCGCGCCAATCCGGCGCGTAGACCTCAGCCTTGACGGGCTGCTTGTGAAACGGGCCGTAGGGGAAGCCGTTGAGGGTAAAGACATACAGGCCGTGTTCGGTGAGAAAGGCTTGAAACTGCTCAAGCCGGTCCTCCTGTAGCAACTCGCTGCTTTCTTGACCGGAGAGACGCAGCCCAATACCAAATGGGATACCAGGCGCCACCCTCGCCTTCAGGGTGGGTGCGTAGCTTCGCAGGTTAGCAAAAACCTCGTCCCACCCATTACCGGGATGAATGTTCGTGCAGTACGTGAGCTGGAAGAAGCCGTCCGGGCCTATCTGCATTGGCTTGTGCCTTTCTGTCCACTCGTTAGTGAAGAACGGTATCCGAACGCTCCTGAGGCAGCCGGAATTTCGGGCACCGGCTCAGGAATTCGATAGGATTTTCGTAGACGATTTTACGGATCAGACGTTCGGGGTGGCCACGGCGCCGCATCTCTAGCACGAATTGGGGAACGGCGACAGGCTCACTCGGACCCCAATCGCAGGCCGATGCTACACAGATACGCTCACTCCCATACATCTCGATCAAGTCGATGGCGCGACCGGGGGAAACCTTGGTCGTGGGGTAGAGCGTGATACCGGCCCAGAAGCCAGATTCAAGCACCATTCGGATGGTATGTTCCTCCACGTGATCGACCATGACGCCGCCGGGCGCGATCCGGCTGTCCGCGGCCAGCGTATCGACGATGACCCTGGTTCCCTTGTACTTGTCTTCGAGATGGGGCGTATGGATATGAATCAGCTGGTTATACTGCAGGGCGAGGTCGACGTGATCGGTAAAGGTGTCCAGCTCATTGCGCGTCACCCGGTTCAAGCCGATCTCGCCGATCCCTAGGACATTCGGATGGTCAAGGAACTGTGGAATGATCGCGAGAACGCGGCGTGCAAGCTCGCGGTCTTCGCCCTCCTTGGGGTTGAGACAGAGCCAGGTATAGTGCTGGATGCCGTATTTTGCGGCGCGCTTGGGTTCAAAGCCGGTTAGCCGGTCGAAGTAGTCCGCAAAGGCATCCACAGACGGCCGGTCGTACCCGGCCCAGAAAGCGGGCTCGGTGAGGGCAACACAACCGGTCAGGGCCATCCGCTGGTAGTCGTCGGTCGTGCGCGAGACCATGTGGGCATGGATATCGATATACTGCATGACCGCACCTCCTACCGCGATCGGCCAGAAGCCCCGAAGGCGTTCTGCTGATCACGTTCCGCCAGGAGCTCCGTTACAAGGTCGCTCAAGAGCATCTGAACCTGCTCGACTCTGCCGGGTGCCTGGGACGCAAGGATCTGCAGCGCTTCCCGAAACGCCACGATCCGGAAGTCGTCGTCGGCATTCCGCTCGATCGAGCGGTCCATGCGATCGAGAAAGGCTGCGATGTCGAGGATTTTGGTGCGATGCTCCATAAAATAGTCGTCGATCAGCTGCCGTTGGGTAAGCGGGCAGGTGCCCTCGTAGCCGCTCATACCGTTCCTCCGTCCGTGTGAGCCGCTTGATAATTCTCAAGCAGCGCGATGCTTGCAATGATCAGCTGTTCATCGACCTCGTGCACCTCGATGCCCTCGCCGATGCGCCGAATCAACATGATCGTCAGTTGGCCTCCCAAATGTTCCCTGAACTCCTTCAGGCCATTGAGGATACAGCGCGGATCGTCCCGATCGTGGAGGTGCAGGCGGAGCTCGGGGACGTAGACCGCAAGTCCCAGCGAGGAGATCAGGCGCGTGATCCGCTGCCAGTCACGCTTCGGCAGGAGACCTGCCCGGTACGCATAGGTCGAGTCGAGGGCGAGGCCAACCGCGACCGCCTCGCCATGACGCAGTGTATAGTTCGTGAGCTGCTCCAGCTTGTGCGCCGCCCAGTGACCAAAGTCCAGTGGCCGGGAGGAGCCGGATTCGAACGGATCGCCACTCGTAGCAATATGATCGAGATGCAGTTGCGCGCAGCGATAGATGACCCAGCGCATGGCCTCCATATCCCGCCGCACGAGCTGCCCGGCGTGCCGTTCAATGAAGTCGAAGAACTGGACATCCTTCAGCAGCGCTACCTTGATAGCCTCTGCGATGCCGCTTCGCCAGTCACGATCCGGGAGCGTCCTCAAAAAGCTGAAGTCGTTCAATACGGCGTACGGCGGAGCGAACGTACCCAGGAAGTTCTTCTTCCCATAGGCGTTGACGCTATTTTTGACGCCTACGCCCGAGTCGTTCTGGGAAAGCACGGTTGTTGGGACACGAATGAGACGAATCCCGCGATGCGCCGTTGCTGCAGCATATCCCGCCATATCGAGCACAGCACCGCCCCCGACGACCAGTACATACGAGTGCCGATCAAGGCCGGAGGCATGGATAGCGTCATGGATGGCGGTAACGTTCAGCGGGTTGTTCTTAACGTCTTCACCGCCTTCGACAACCAGCACCGGCCTCACCAGGGCAAGGAGCTCCTCGTTATGCCGGAAGTAGGCCTCGATCGAGGCCAGTTCGTCGGGACGGTGCTGAGTGACGCGCCGATCGACGACGCAGAGTATCTTTTTCGGAAAGTCTGTACTTCCGGCGCAGATAATATCCCTAAGCAGGGGGTTATCTTGTGCAAAAAGATCAGTTGTAAAACAAACGGGATAGCGGAAGGATACCTGTATATGTTGGTGAATCGCCTGCATTGCTCTATAGCTTCCTTGCTCAGTTTGTCGGCTGGGTCCAGCGATAGAGAAAGCGGCGCCGGTGGCTCTGGTAGGTTGCTGGGTCCTCATGCCCTTTGTACCTATTTTACGGTAAACGAGATGGAAGTGGAGTCCCGATCTCTCCCCGATGGAAGACGATAATTGTCCCAGATTCCAGGATTGCCTGTTGCCGCCGCTACTCGTCCGTTGCGTCACATCCCGTTTGCACACCGTGCTTCCATCCGAAGTTCGAGGAGCTTAAGGCCTCCCTAAACTTCAGGCACCACTGGCTCACAGTTTCGTGACGTATGCCACGCCTGGCATCAATGCTTCGACATCGTGGCAGTCGATCGTTAACCTGGCTATACCTTCGCCGCGATACTCGCCTCACGGAACGTGGCCATCTCGTCCAGCACGGCCAGGGCGTCGTCAACGAGGTGCATCGCCAGTGCCGCGCCGGTGCCCTCCCCCAGCCGCAGGTTGAGGTTGAGCAATGGCCCCAGCTCCATTCGCTCGAGCACGACGTGATGCCCGATCTCGAAGGAATTGTGCGCGGCGATCAGGTAGTTATGCACCAGCGGGCAGAGCTCGGCCGCGATGAGCGCCGCCGCGCCCGAGATGAACCCGTCAATAATGATCGGGATTCGCCGAGCGGCGGCTCCCAGGATCACGCCGGCCAACCCCCCAATCTCGTAGACACCTACCTTGGCGAGCACATCCAGGGGATCAGCCGGATCCGGTCGATTGACCGCCAGCGCTCGCTCGATCGCGGCTCCCTTACGCTGCCAGCCAGCATCGTCCACTCCGGTGCCCCGTCCGGTGACATCCGAGATTGGCCGTCCGGTGATGGCCGCGACGATCGCGCTCGACGCCGTGGTGTTCCCGATGCCCATGTCACCGGTTGCGACAAGATCGAGGCCTCGTTCGATCTCCGTTTCAACGATCTCAATTCCAGCGCTGATGGCCGCGAGCGCTTCCTCCACCGACATCGCGGGCCCTTCGGTCATGCTGCGCGTCCCATAGCCGATCTTCCTGCGAACAAGGTTCGGATGCTCCGGGATCTCGGTGGCGACGCCGAGGTCCGCAACCACGACCCGGGCGCCTGCTTGTCGCGCCAGCACGTTGATTGCGGCGCCTCCAGCGAGAAAGTTCTGGACCATCTGTCCGGTCACGGCCTGCGGATAGGCCGAGACACCCTCCTCGGCGACGCCATGGTCCCCCGCCAGCACGATCACGGCTTTGCGTGGCAAGCGCGGACGTAGCTGGCCGGTGATACCTGCCACCTTGACCGCCAGATCCTCGAGTCGCCCGAGGCTGCCCTGCGGTTTGGTCAGCTCGTCCTGGCGCTCGCGCGCCGCGCGCATTGCCTCCTCGTCAAGCGGACGAATCCGGCTGGCGACGTCAATGATACGTTTCATGTTTCCTCCACGCCGCGAAGCCGCGCCCGGCACGAGCCGGTCCAGCACCGGCCAGTTCGGATGTGAAGCTCGGCCCCAAGCCTCATAAAAGATGGTGCTGGCGAGAGGTTGCCGGCACCGCCAGCCGCTGGTCTCGAGCTCCGGCCGATCCATGAACTGCTCGGGGTAGCCCAGACACAGATATGCTACAGGGACGACATGATGCGGTATGCCGAGCATCGCACGGAGCTGCGGGAGTTTAAGGATCGACACCCAGCCGATCCCTATCCCCTCGGCACGTGCCGCAAGCCAAAGATTCTGGACAGCACAGCAGGTCGAGTATAGATCAGTCTCGGGAACGCTATTCCGGCCAAGCACCGCTGTGCCGGCGCAGGTCGGATCGGATGTCACGCAGATGTTGATTGGCGCCTCTAGTATGCCCTCAAGCTTCAACGACAGATACTGCGATCGGCGTGGTTCGTCGAAGAACTGGGCCGCCGCTACCCGCTCGCGCTGGTACAGATCCAACACCTGCGCACGCGTCTGGCGATCCGCAATGACGATGAAGTTCCACGGCTGCATGAAACCGACCGACGGCGCATGGTGCGCAGCGTCAAGCACCCGGGCGAGCACGTCAGGAGGAACAGCATCGGGCCGGAAGCGGCGGACGTCACGCCGCCGGTAGATCGCCTGATAGACGCCTTCCCGCCACGATGCGGAAAAGGCGAACGTGGCGGGAGCCTCCGTCGGTGGATCAAGCTCAGTCGAGTCCTGATGTTCCATTATCAACCTTCCAGCCCTAAGTGGTCTGTCAACTAAGTCTTCTTGCATTGTACGGCGGCGGCGGGTAGACTCTGTCCATGAAAAAACAGCATGTCACCCTCACCGATGCCGATCGCGCCGCGCTTGAGTCCCTGCTCGCGA
>JALYNE010000127.1 GCA_030773375.1 Pseudomonadota bacterium | reverse complement strand
GCAGCTACTGGGCCGCAGGCGTCCGGCACATCGTCGCCCTCCGCGGCGATCCGCCTGAACAGGGGAAAGCGTTCCAGCCGCATCCGGAAGGCTATGACAATGCGGTTGCCCTCGTTGCAGGGCTGAAGCGGATCGCGCCGTTCGAGATTTCGGTCGCGGCTTATCCGGAATGCCACCCGGACTCGCCCAATCGAGCAGCCGATCTCGACAATCTTTGGCGCAAGATCGACGCCGGCGCGGACCGGGCCATCACTCAGTTCTTCTTCTCGGCCGAATCCTTTCTCCGCTTTCGCGATCAGGCCGCCTCGGTGGGTATCGACGCCGAGATCGTGCCCGGCATCCTGCCTTTGTCCAACGTCGCGCAAACTCGCAAATTCGCCGCACAATGCGGCGCGACGATTCCCGCCTGGATGGACAAGCTCTTCGAAGGCCTCGACGATCTTCCCGCCGCGCGCCAGCTCGTCGCCGCCACCGTGGCTGCCGAGCTCTGCGCACAGCTTTATACCGGCGGGGTCCGGCACTTCCACTTCTACACTTTGAACCGAGCCGAATTGTCCTATGCGATCTGCCATCTGCTGGGGCTGCGGCCGAACCGACACGAACAGGAGCAGGCGGCATGAACCCGCGCCAGGAATTGATCCGCGCCGCAAGCGAGCGCATCCTTCTTACCGACGGTGCCTTCGGGACCGAGATCCAGAACCGCAAGCTTACCGAAGCCGATTATCGCGGCGCGCTTCCGCTCGCAAAGGACCAGAAGGGTAATAACGACATACTCGCGCTGACGCGGCCGGATGTGGTGGACGGGATCACGCGGGCCTATCTCGCGGCGGGCTCCGACATCGTTTCCACCAATACGTTCAGCGCAAACCGGATCAGCCAGGCCGATTATGGCGCGGAGCATCTGGTGGCCGATATCAACATCGCCTCGGCCCGGATCGCGCGCGCCGCTGCAGACGACGCTGCCGCCAAGGATGGCCGGCCTCGCTTCGTCGCCGGCGCGATCGGGCCCACCAACAAGACGCTTTCGCTGTCGCCCGACGTCAACGATCCGGGCTTTCGGGAAATCGATTTCGACGGTCTGAAGCAAGTCTATCGTGAGCAGTGCGACGCGCTGATCGAAGGCGGCGTCGACTTCATCCTCATCGAGACGGTCTTCGACACGCTCAACGCGAAAGCAGGGATCATGGCGGCCATGGAAGCGGCGCGCGCGCGTGGCCGCGACGTGCCGCAGATGATCTCGATGACGATCACGGATCTTTCCGGCCGGAATCTTTCCGGCCACACGGTGGAGGCCTTCTGGCACGCGGTTCGGCATGCTCGCCCCGTCACCATCGGCCTCAATTGTTCGTTCGGTGCGAAGCAGCTTCGGCCGCACGTGCAAACGCTGGCGCAGATCGCCGACGCGCTGATCATGATCTATCCCAATGCCGGCCTCCCCAACGAACTCGGCCAATATGACGAACTTCCGCACCAGACGGCAGAGCTCGTCTCGGAGTGGGCGGAGCGCGGCTTTGTGAACATATTGGGCGGGTGCTGCGGATCCACACCGGCGCATATCGCTGCAATGGCAAAGGCGATCGGCGGTCTTCCTCCCCGGCGGCTTCCTCAGCCCGCCGTCGCGACTCGCCTCGCCGGCCTTGAGAAGATGACGCTCGCTGCCTGACCTGAAGCCTCCCTCCACGCCAAAGCCCGGCGAGGGGCCTGTGCACGCCCTCATCAGTATAGAGACACGATGAACGCGACCGTCCTTTCCACCGACGCCCTGTCTTCGGCTCCCGCTCCCGCGGAGCCGGGATCCGAGGCTCGTACCGCCACCTTCGTCAACATTGGCGAACGGACCAATGTCACCGGATCGGCCAAGTTCAAGAAGCTCATCATGGCCGGGGATTATGCCGCTGCGGTCGAGGTCGCGCGCAGCCAGGTTGAGAACGGCGCCCAGATCATCGACATCAACATGGACGAGGGCCTGCTCGACGCCGAGCATGCCATGACCACCTTCCTGAAGCTCATCTCCGCCGAGCCGGACATCGCGCGCGTGCCCTTCATGATCGACAGCTCCAAGTGGAGCGTGATCGAGGCGGGGCTGAAGTGCGTTTCGGGCAAGCCGATCGTCAACTCGATCAGCCTCAAGGAAGGCGAGGAGGAGTTCCTCCGGCTGGCGCGCAAAGTGCGGGACTATGGGGCGGCCGTGGTTGTGATGGCATTCGACGAGACCGGGCAGGCCGACACCAAGGAGCGCAAGGTCGAGATCTGCGAGCGCGCCTACTCGGTTCTCGTTGCCGACGGCTTCCCGCCCGAAGACATCATATTCGATCCCAACATCTTCGCGGTGGCGACGGGCATTGACGAGCACCGTCGCTACGCGCTGGACTTTCTCGAGGCCTGCCGCGAGATCAAAGCGCGCTGCCCCCACGCCCACATTTCCGGCGGCCTGTCGAACTTAAGCTTCTCGTTCCGCGGCAACGAGCCGGTTCGCCGTGCGATGCACTCGGTCTTCCTCTACCACGCCATTCCCGCCGGGCTCGACATGGCGATCGTCAATGCGGGTCAGCTCGACGTTTATGACTCGATCGACCCTGAACTTCGCGAAGCATGCGAAGATGTGATTCTCGACCGGCAGCCGAAGAATGGCGTGGACGCCACCGAGCGACTGGTCGCGCTCGCCGATAAGTATCGCGGAACCGATGCCGTTCAGGACAAGGCAGCCGCGGAATGGCGCGCCTGGCCGGTCGACAAAAGGCTCGAACACGCACTCGTCAAAGGGATCGACGCTTTTGTCGTCGATGATGCCGAGGAGGCCAGGCAGCTCGCCGAGCGCCCGATCCACGTCATCGAAGGTCCGCTGATGGACGGGATGAACGTGGTCGGGGACCTGTTCGGCTCGGGCAAGATGTTCCTGCCGCAAGTGGTGAAGTCCGCCCGAGTGATGAAAAAGGCAGTCGCCCACCTCATTCCCTTCATCGAAGAGGAAAAGGAGCAGAACGGCGCCACGCAGGGCAAGGGCCGGATCGTGATGGCCACTGTCAAAGGCGATGTCCACGACATCGGCAAGAACATCGTCGGCGTCGTACTCCAGTGCAACGGCTTCGAAGTGATCGATCTCGGCGTGATGGTGCCCTGGCAGGACATCCTGAAAGCCGCCAACGAAAATCAGGCGGACATGATCGGCCTTTCGGGACTGATCACGCCGAGCCTCGATGAAATGGTGACCGTCGCCTCGGAAATGCAGCGCGAAGCCATGCGCCTCCCCCTTCTCATCGGCGGCGCCACCACCAGCAAGGTGCATACCGCTCTGAGGATCGATCCGGCTTATGAAGGTCCGGTTCTCCACGTGCTGGACGCGAGCCGCGCGGTCGGTGTCGCCTCCTCCCTGGTCTCGGAAACGCAACGCGATCCGCTCGTGGAAAAGACGGCGCAGGATTACCAATCCGTGCGGACCGCACGCGCCGGCAAGGGGCACAACGAACTCGCCACCATCGGGCAAGCCCGTGCGAACGCCTTCGCCTTCGATCCCGAAGGAATGGCGCCGGCGCCCAAGCGGCCGGGGATCCACAGTTTTGGCCAATGGCCGATCCGGGATCTTCGCAATTCGATCGACTGGACCCCATTCTTTCGCGCCTGGGAGCTCGCCGGTAATTACCCGGCCATACTCGAGGACGAGATCATCGGTGAAAGCGCCCGTGCGCTCTTTTCCGATGCGCAGGCGATGCTCGACAAAATGATCGCTGAGCACTGGCTGACTGCACGCGGCACGGTTGGCCTGTGGCGGTGCCGGCGCGAAGGCGATGACGTTTACGTGCTGGCGGGCAATCACGAAACGCGGCTTCCTTTCCTGCGCCAGCAGGTGAAGAAGCGCGAAGGGCGGCCGAACATGTGCCTCGCCGACTTCATCTCGCCCGAGGGCGAAGACTGGATCGGCGGCTTCGCGGTCGCAATCCACGGCCTGGAGCCGCACCTCGCTCGGTTCAAGCAAGCCAATGACGATTATTCCGACATTCTCCTCAAGGCGCTTGCCGACCGTCTGGCCGAAGCCTTCGCCGAGGTGCTCCACGCGCACGTCCGCAACAGCGTGTGGGGCTATGCCGACGAACATCTCACCAATCAGCAGCTCATCCGGGAGAATTACGTCGGCATACGCCCGGCCCCGGGCTACCCTGCCTGCCCCGACCACAGCCTGAAACCCGTGCTGTTCGACATGCTCGGCGGCGCGCCCGCCGGCATCGAACTCACCAGCAATTTCGCGATGCTGCCCACATCGGCCGTGTCAGGCTTCTACTTCGGGCATCGCGACAGCCAGTATTTCGGGGTGGCCCGGATCGGCCGCGACCAGCTCGAGGACTATGCCGCGCGACGCGGCGTCAGCCTCGAGGAGGCCGAGCGCTGGCTGAGACCGAACTTGGATTAGACTGATTTCAAGCCAGGTGGACTCACTTGGCGGCTCGGAAATCACGATCCACCAACGAAGCTACATTGCGTCCTGGTTGAACAAAACCAGGTTTCAGCGCACCGTCATTGCGTGCAGGTCGTCTGGGGGCCTGCGGCAAGGTCGAGACAGCGGCCATCGACACTCCCCGCCGGCACTGGAACGCCAATGAGCGGGGCGAGCGTTGGCATGATGTCGGCCGTCTCCACGGCAAGCGGCTGCTCGAACGGGCGCATGCCCTTTCGCCAGAAGAGGATCGGCACCCGCCGGTCATAATCCCAGGGGCTGCCGTGCGTTGCGACGTAGCCGCGGCTGGTATCGGCGATCGGAGTGATGCGCGGCTTCAGCAGCACGACGAAGTCGCCCGAGCGCTCCGGGTCGAAGGAGGCGCGGGCGCGGTCGAGCAGACTCCACCGATCCGGCGGGCCGGAGGGGCTGGGCGCGCCGCGGAGCTGGGCTGCAGTGAACACTTCCGCCACCTGCGGATGCGCCCGATAAGCCCGCAGCGCTTCATCGAGGACGCGCTGGCGCTGCGCTGGCGTCAGCGCCCGATCGACATACATGTCTCCGAATGCGCCATCGCCGTAGAGCACCGGACCGGAAAGGCCGAGCCTCGTGCCGAGGGTCTTGGCCATGCTGGAGGCATTGAGCGCCGGGTCGACCCGGGCGGCCTCTCTCATGCCGTGCTCGCGCAAACGTTCCGGAAGGTCATGGCCGCCGTGGTCGGAGGTAAGCATGACGAGGTAGTCGATGCCGGCTGCGTCCAGATGTGCGAAGAAGTCGCCGAGGCTTCGGTCCAAAGCCAGCATCTGGAGGCACATCTCGCTGCCGTGAGTGCCGTAGCTGTGGCCGACATAATCAGTTGCGGACAGGCCGACGATGAGGAGATCGGTGGCAGGGCCATTGCCGAGTTGCATTTCCTGCTGGAGCGCAGCGGCAAGTGCAAGCGTGGCTCCATCGAGTTCCGGCGATGCTCGAAACGCCCGGCTGTCCCCCGCCTCGCGCGCGAAGCGGCTGGTGCCTACGGGCTTTCCTCCGCCCGCGACGGCAACCGCACGGCTCCGCGATTCGCACGGGGCGCTGAGGTCGAACGGCGCGCGCGGTTGTGAAAGCGTGCCGGCAACGCTGGCGTTGACGAGCGCGCCCGCTTGGGCGGGCTGACCGCGGGCGGGATCCGGGGCGAACGCCGTTCCGCTCCACCACCAGCGCTGATCGGGCCCATAGCCGCCCATCATCACCGCGGCGCGATCCTTGCCGGCCACGGCCGCGACCCGGCTTTGCGGGTTCGCCCGTTTCATATGATCTCCGAGCGTCGGAACCCGCAGGTGATACGTGGAAACGCTGTACTTTTCCGACGTGCTGCCCGGCACGCGCTCGTCTTCGGCGCAGTAGATCTGCTTGTCCTGTCGCGCCGTGCTCGGATCGAACCAGTTGTTGGCGATGATCCCGGTCCGCGCCGGGCGCGCACCCGTGAGGATCGTGGAATGGCCCGGACAGGTTTCCGTCGCGCTGTGCGACTGATAGCCCGAGGGAAACACGACCGCCTCCGACAAGCGTTTCAGCCCGCCGGTGAAATGCGGACGATATTCGGCGAAGAGGTCCGACGAGAGCTGGTCGACGGCAATGGCGACGACGAGCTTGGGCCGGTTCTGGCCCTGTGCAGCGGCCGGAGCGGCTGCGAGCAAGGCCGCCACTCCAATGGCAATGAGGTTCGAGGCGATCGGCAAGCAATTCATCATTGGTGCAAGTGCAATGCTATAGGGTGCGTGAATCGACAAGGTGCATTGTTGCGGGATTGGGTTTCACGGCTGTTGACCTGTCTCTGGCTGGCGCTTGCGCTGGCCGGGCAGAGCGCGGCTGCGCAATTGCCGCAGCCTCAGGCGGGAAATGCAATCAGCGCCTCCCTGCTGCCGGAATTCGGACAGGTGAGACCGGGCGAGACGGTCACGCTCGCCATTCTGATGCGGCCAAAGCCTGGCTGGCACGGTTACTGGAAGAATCCTGGCGACGCGGGCATCGAAAGCAGGGTCGAGTGGACACTCCCGCCAGGAGGGAAGGCTGGCCCGCTTCGTTACCCCGTGCCCGGCCGGCTGATCATCTCGGGCCTGATGAACTATGTCTATGAGCGCGAACATGCGCTGCTGGTAGACGTGCACGTTCCGGCAAAAGCTGCAGAGGGCACCTCTTTCCCGATCCGCGCGCGGCTCGACTATCTCGCCTGCACCGACGAGATCTGCGTCCCTGAAAGCGCCGACGTGGCGACCAGCCTCGCCATCGGCCCCAGCACGGCCGAGCGGAACGCGGGTTTCGATGCTTACCGACAGGCCCTCCCCAGGCCGCTCGGAGGCGAGGGCCGATTCCAGCTGCAAGGCGGCACGTTCCGTCTTGCGGTTCCCGTTCCTGCCTCCATGGCCATATCGGAAGCCTATTTCTTCCCGCTGACCGACCGCGCGATCGACTATGCGGCGCCGCAAAGCGTGTCGCGGAACGGAGATTATTTGATCGTCGAAACGGGGGCCGGGCAGGGCCGACCCGGCGCGGTCGAGGGCGTTCTCGGTCTTGGCGATGGGCTTGGGCTTTCCTTGGTCGCGCGGCCGGGGCCGGTGCCCGCCGCTGGGGAATCGCTACCCGCCGACACCGCGGCGGCCGGTTTCTCCTCCATCATCTTTGCGCTTGGCGGCGCGCTGCTGGGAGGCCTCCTCCTCAACATCATGCCTTGCGTGTTCCCCATCCTCAGCCTGAAGGCGCTGAGCCTCGCAAAGGCAGGCGGCGACGAAGCCGCTGCCCGCCGCGAAGCTCTCGCTTATACCGCGGGAATTGTCCTCATCTGCCTCGCGCTGGGCGGCTTGCTGCTCGCGCTTCGAGCGGGGGGTGCTGCGGTTGGTTGGGCATTCCAGCTCCAGGATCCGCGCGTCATCATGGTGCTGCTGCTGCTCGTCACCGCAATCGCGCTCAACCTCGCCGGCTTGTTCGAGCTTCCCGCGCTCGGCCGCGACACGCGCCTGGCGAGCAGCAGCGGCGCGGGGGGCGCTTTTTGGACCGGAGCGCTCGCCGCCTTTGTCGCGACGCCCTGCACGGGGCCTTTCATGGGCGCCGCCCTCGGCGCCGCTTTGGTTCTGCCCATCTCCGCCGCATTGGCGATTTTCGCAGGCCTTGGCCTTGGCCTCGCATTTCCCTTTTTGCTCCTGGGCTTTGTGCCCCCGCTTCGCCGCAGGCTTCCCCGGCCGGGGCCGTGGCTTGGCCGATTCCGGCGGCTCATGTCCGTTCCGATGTTCCTGACTGCGCTTGCGCTCGCGTGGGTGCTCGGGCGGCAGACTGGCGTTGACGGGATGACCCTCGGCCTTGCCGCGGCCACCGTGCTTGCGCTTGCTCTCTGGTGGGTGGGGCGGAGGCAAGGGCAGGGCAAAGCCTGGCTCCCGCTCGCACCGGCCGCCCTTGCGGTGGCAGCGGCCATTCTGCTTGTGCCCACTGCGATCGAGCCCGCCGCCGCCAGTCCGCAGGGGCGGCTTGCCGCACAGGCTTTCAGCGAAGCGCGGCTAAGCGCGCTCAGGGCGGAAGGACGGCCCGTCTTCGTTTATTTCACCGCGGATTGGTGTGTCACTTGCAAGGTCAACGAAAAGGCCGCGCTCGAGCAGGAGGAAGTGGCAAGCGCCTTTGCCGCCCGGAACGTTGCCGTGCTGGTCGGCGACTGGACCCGCGGTGATCCCGCCATTGGCCGGTTCCTTGATCGTCATGGACGCACCGGCGTGCCGCTCTATCTCTATTATGGACCGGGCAAGCCTGCCGAAATCCTGCCGCAGGTCTTGACCACGCGCCGCCTCGCCAAGGCTGTGAGCTAAAACTTTCGATCCTGATAAGCAGCTCTGGTGGTGGCGCTCACCCCCACTCGTAGCTGATCGTGCCGGTGAACGGCGGCGCGATGACCTTGGTCATCAGGTTCTCCGAGCTGTAGGCAAACGCATAACCGCTGGTCGGATCGGAGGTGACGTTCCCCTTCGCATCGTAGCTGATGCTCTTTCCCGCCTGATCTACAAGTTGATTGAGACCGTTCGGCGTCTCCGTCACCGTGCCGCTCGTATGCGCCGTGTAGGCG
>JALYNE010000126.1 GCA_030773375.1 Pseudomonadota bacterium | reverse complement strand
AGTGGGCTAGATAAGACCACCTGTGACGAGGACCAAGGTTTGATCAACAATCGTCAGAACGGCCGCCGGCGCGGCCGTGGCGGGGGACAGCGCCCGCCGAACAGCGCTCCCAATCCGGGCAATCGCCAGGACAATCGCTCGCGGGGCAACGCCGCTCAGCTTTACGAGAAGTACAAGGCGATGGCGCGCGACGCGCAGCTCGCCGGCGATCGGGTCCAGACGGAATATTATCTGCAGTTCGCCGATCACTATTTTCGCGTGCTGAACGAAACGCGTTCGCGTTTCGAAGATCAGCGGCGTCCTCGCGACGACTATATGCCGGACGAGGATGAGGATCAGGATGAGGCGGTGAACGCATCGGACGGCCGCGGTGAAGCCGAGCAGTCGCGCGAACCCGAGGAGCGTTACCAGGACGGCGAAGAGCAGCCGGAACATGCCTCGGCCGAACCGGCGCGCGACCAGCGCAACGGGGCCGAGCGCCGGCCGCGCCGCGAGCGTCAGCGTCGCGACCGCAATGGCGAAGCGCAGGAAGCCGCAGGCGAAGAGCGCATTTCGTTGGAGGCACTGCCCCCTGCGATCGCTGCGGATGGCGGTGATGTGCCCGGAAAGGCGCCGCGCCGCCGCACCAGGCGCCCGCGCAGCGAAGGCGGCGAAGCCGAAATCGCTCCGGCGGCGTGAAGCCCTGAACAACAGCAGAAGGCGGCGTGCCACGGTACGCCGCCTTTTTCATGCCTGTCACAAATCCGTCATGCGCCTGTTGCCCGGCTGTAACCGACCTGTACTACCCGCAACTGGCGATGGCGGGCAGGGCAGGAAAAGGATTCCATGGGCAGAAAGATTTTCGCCTCACTCATATTGGCCGGAACTGCGTTAGCCGCAGCTCCGGCGCTGGCGCAGGACGATGCGGCGTTGGCTGCCGAGATCGCGGCGATGCGCGCCAAGATCGAGAGCCTCGAGGCGAAGGTGAAGGAGCTTGAAGGCGCGCAGCAGAAAACAGCGGCTGCGGTGCCGAGCTGGAAAGGCGCTCCCCACTTCGAGAACAAGAAGGCCGGCTGGTCGTTCAAGCCGCTCGGGCGGCTCCAATATGATGTCGGCTATGTGGAAAGCCCGAATGGCGTAAGGGACCCTGGGCTTGGCTTCAGCAGCGAGCTCCGCCGCGCGCGGCTGGGCGTAGAAGGCACGATCCCCGGCGGCTTCGGCTACAAGCTCGAGCTCGGCTTCGACGACAATGAGGTCGAGGTCACCGATGCCTATCTCAGCTATGAAGCCTCGGATCAGGTCGGCTTCACAATCGGGCAGCACAACAATTTCCAGTCACTGGAGGAAGTGACCAGTTCGCGCTTCCTTTCCTTCATGGAACGCGCCGCCTTTACGGACGCGTTCAATTTCGAACGGCGCGTCGGCCTCTCCGCGCGCTTCGCGCAAGGCGATGTCGTCGTTAATGCCGGCGTCTTCACCGATAATATCGCAGATCTCGCGAACGCGCAGGACGCGATCGGCCTCGGCGATGAGAACGACGCTGTCAGCTTCGACGGCCGCATCGTCTACGCGCCCAAGTTTGGAGGAACGCAGCTCCACTTGGGCGGCTCCGCGCATTATCGCGACAATGGCGATACGGCCGCCCGCGGACCGGCGACGCGGTACCGCCAGCGCCCGTTCATCCATACCACCAACACGCGCTTCCTCGCCACGCCGGGGCTGAGGGTCGCCACCGAGACCAATTATGGGCTGGAGGCTGCTCTTATAAGGGGGCCATTCCATGCGACCGGCGAGCTCCACTGGCTGACCGGGGATAGGCTGGCTGCGGGGGTGAACCCGACCTTCTTCGGCGGCTATGCGGAAGCCGGCTATTTTCTCACTGGGGAAACGCGCGGCTATAAAGCCGGTCGCTGGGATCGCACCAAGGTGCTGCAGCCTGTCGGGGAAGGAGGTCTCGGCGCTTTGCAGGTGAACCTCCGCTACGATCATCTCGATCTCACCAGCGGTGGCATCATTGGCGGCCGGCAGCAGGGCTATCTCGCCTCCCTCATCTGGATCCCGCAGGACCATGTTCGCTTCTATCTGAACTACGGCCACCTTCGCTACGACGATGCGGCGGTGGCGGCGGCCGGCGGGGCGCGGGATTATGGCATCGACGTCTTCGGCGCCCGGGCGCAGGTGGACTTCTGAGACCCGCTTTTTGCGGTCCAGCTTTGCAGGATTGACATCGGAAGTGACACTGTAACATCATCCGCCCGGTTACCGGGAGGAGCTCTGTCATGCGTCGTCTTCTTTTGCTTGCGCTGGCCTGCGGAGCACCCGCTTTTGCCCAGACCGGGCAGGGCAATGTCGCCGTGACCATCTACAACAACAACCTTGCTTTGGTGCAGGATACGCGCCAGCTCAACATTCCGGCACGCCGCTCGCGCCAGGAATTCCCCGATGTGTCCGCCAAAATTCGCCCTGAGACGGTGACGCTCTCGGGCGATGGCATCGAGGTCGTCGAGCAGAATTTCGATTTCGATCTCCTTTCGCCCGCGGCGCTTATGGAAAAAGCGGTCGGCGAGACCATCACGATCGTTCGCACCAACCCCGGCACCGGTCAGGAGGTGCGGGAGCGCGCCACCGTTCTTGCGGTCAACCAAGGGGTGGTGCTGCGCATCGGCGATCGGATCGAAGTTCTTCGCGACGACCGTCTCCCGGTTCGTGTGATCTTCGATAAGGTGCCGGAGAATCTGCGTGCTCGGCCGACTTTGTCGGTGACGATGGAAAGCGCCCGTGCTGGCGCGCGCCCGGTTACGCTCAGCTATTTGACGCCGGGCCTCGGCTGGAAAGCCGATTACGTGACCATGTTCGATGAGACGGCGGGAAAAATCGACGTCCAGGGCTGAGTCACGCTCACCAACACGAGCGGTACGACCTTTACGAGTGCCGACACGTTACTTGTCGCCGGCGCCGTGCAGCGGCAGAGCCAGCCTTATTATGGCGGGGGCGGTTTCGTTCCCCCGTCGCCGCCGCCGCCGCCCTCCGATGGAAGGGCGATGCGCCGGCCCGGAACGGAAAGCGCACCCCGGGCGCGGCTCGGCGAATTCTATCTTTATCCTCTCGGCGAGCGCACCACGATCGCCAACCAGCAGACGAAGCAGGTCAGCTTTCTGGACGTGGTCGGCGCCCCCGGGCGCAAGGCTTACGAATTCAGCAACCCGTGGCTCGGAACCATGGATGAGGCCCGCAGTGCCGATACCGTGCTCAAATTCTCGACGTCGCGCGAGCAGGGTCTCGGCGACGCGCTTCCCGCCGGCACGGTCCGCGTCTACATGCGCGATGCACGGGGTAACGCGCAGTTCATTGGCGAAAGCAATATCGGCCACACGCCGATGGGTTCGGACCTCGGCCTCAAGACCGGCGAAGCCTTCGACGTGAAGGTCCAGCCGGTGGTCGAAAAGCGCGAACGGGCCGGCAGCGATCGCTGGCGGACGACGATGCGCTATACGCTCACCAATGCACGCCCGGAGCCGGTGACGGTGGACCTCATCCAATCCGGGCTCGACAGCTATCAGGACGACACCCGGATTGTTTCGGAAAGCCTGAAAAGCGAAAGGCGGTCCTCGAGCGAAGCGATTTGGCGCGTGCAAGTCCCGGCAAACGGCACCGCGAGCGTCACTGCCACCTTCGACACTCGTTATTGAGGCGCGGCCGTGTCAGGCGCCGCTCGCGGCGAGCGAGAAACATGTTCGGACTGGCTGGGGAGAAAGCGGGTGTTGGGTGCGCCGCGCCCGACAGCTCGGCCTTGCCCCATCATCATGGCGGCATCTTTTTCTCTCTGGGGCTTTACGGCCACGGCGGCGCCAGCTCAGCCGGTCACCACTTCCCCGAGCCCAGATGCGGTGGCGGTCACCATTTATCGCGCGCCCGAACGCGGTGCCGCGACGGCGCTCGATCCGCGCTGGCTCGCTGGTTACGCGCTGGTGAGCGAAACCCGCAGGGTGGCTATTCCCGCGGGCGAGGGGAATATCCGCTTTGAGGGGGTCGCGGGTGGGATCATCCCTGAAAGCGCCATCGTCACCGGCCTCCCCGAGGGTGTCGTCGAAAAGAACCAGGACGCATATCTTCTGTCGCCGGGGAGCCTCCTTGCCCGCTCGCTCGGGCGGCGGGTTCATCTTCGCCGCAGCTCGATCGCAACCGGGGAGGTACGCGAGCATGAGGCGGTGATTCGCTCGGGGCCGGATGGCGCCGTGGTCCTTCAGACGCGGGAGGGGTTTGAAGCGCTCCGCTGCACCGGTCTCAATGAGACGATCGTCTACCCCTCGCTACCCGAGGGCTTGTCGGCAAAGCCGACGCTGTCGGTCCGCACGCGCAGCAGTCGCGCGGCCACGGCGACCGTGACCTTGTCGTACCTTGCCAGCGGCTTCGACTGGCAGGCCAATTATGTTGCGACACTTGCCCCGTCCGGCGACCGGATGGACCTCTTTGCCTGGGTGACGCTCGCCAACGGTGACGAGACCAGCTTCGTCAATGCCAGCACTCAGACGGTGGCGGGCCGGGTGCAGCGGGAGGAGGGCGTGCAGCCTGTTCGTCCGAGAGGCGAAGCCCTGCAGCTTCGCTGCTGGCCGGCCGGCACGACCAGCGATGGCAGCGCACCGCCGCCCCCTCCGCCTCCGCCGCCGCCGCCCCCGCCACCGCCGGTCGCAATGGCCGCGGCGGAAGAGATCGTCGTGACGGGTACGCGCGTGTCGCTGAAGGCGGTGCAGGAGGATCTCGGAGACCTGAAGCTCTACCGGATCCCAGCTCCGGTGACCGTCGCCGCCAAGAGCCAGAAGCAGGTTGCGATGCTTGAGCGGAGCGCCGTTCGGGTGCGGACGGTCCACCGGCAGCGGATCGTCGCGGGCGAGCCGTACGACTGGACGCCAGCCGAGCGCATCCTCACCACCAGAAACCGGGAAACGGAGGGGCTCGGCCTCCCGCTCCCGGCGGGGCAGGTCGTTCTGTTCGGAGCGGGACAACAGCGTCCAATCCTCCTCGGCCAGGGCTTCGTCGACGACAAAGCGGTGGGCGAGGATGTGGAAATCGCGATCGGCGCCGCGAGCGGCGTCTTCGCCCGATCACTGGTGACCGAGCGCACCGGCGGACGCGACGTCGAGCTCTTCGTCACCAACGCGGGCGACCGCCCCGTGACGTTCGAAGCGGAACTGGAAGAAGCCGGCGGCAGAATAAGTTCGCGCGCGAGGCTCGGTCGCCGGGACGGGCGCCGGCTCTGGACTGTCACTGTTCCAGGCCATGGCAGCGCCACGTTGCGCTACCAAGCCCAGCGGCCTTCCTGAAGCTTCGCCGCGAAGGCGGCGCGAACGCGGTTCGGACCATGTTCGGGTTGCTAGGCGGGCGGTAGCGGCTTCGGCCGGTTCTCCTCATCGAGCGAGACGAACGTGAAGAGCGCTTCGGTCACCTTCACCTCCTGGCTGCCGCGATTCCGGGTCGCGATCACCTCGATTCGGAGACCCATGGACGTGCGCCCGGTTCGCTCGATCCGCGCGTAGACCGAGATGATGTCGTGGAGAAGGATCGGCGCGATGAACTCCATCGCCTCGATCGCAACCGTCGCGACCGGCCCTTGGGCGCGGTGCGATGCGACGATCCCCGCCGCGATGTCCATCTGGCTGAGCACCCAGCCGCCGAAAATGTGCCCGTTCGCATTGATGTCGCCAGGGCGGGGAACGACCCTCAGAATTGGCTCGCCGCGCCCGTCACCCATCCCGGTCGTCTCCGCCGCCGGCGGCGTCGTCGTGGCCGCTGTGATTGCTGAAGTAAACCAGCCCCATGAGACCCGTGCCAAGCAGAACGGAGAAGCCCACCCCCGCGATGGTCGCGATGATCATATGGATCGGCACCGGCCCGCCGGAGCTTTTGAGGTAGATGAGCGCAAGCAGCACAGCCACTACGGCGGCAATTGCCATCCACGACATGAGCTTCTTGTAGCGAGTCCAGGCCAGAGCAGCGCGCTCGGCGGGCGGCGGGACGGGATCGTATCCGGGCATGCTTCCATTTGGATGGGACGCATGTGATCATCAAGCGTTGAGTCGGGGATAGACGAGGAGGCCGCACCGATGACGATATCCGCAATCCTCCGGCACAAGGGCGATGAGGTCCTCAGCATTGGCTGCCAAGACAGCGTTCGCGCCGCAGCACAGGTCCTCGCTGAGAACAAGATCGGCTCCCTGCCGGTGATGCGCCACGACAAAGTGGCGGGGATCATGTCGGAGCGCGACGTGGTCTATTGCCTGGCGCGCGAGGGCGCCGCGGTGCTGGAATGGCCGGTCGAGCGCGTGATGACGGCGCCGGCGATCACCGTTACCCCCGATGTTCCCGTCCTCAGCGCGCTTTCCGTGATGAGCAGGCGCCGGATTCGGCACTTGCCGGTTGTGGAAGGCGATCGGCTGGTTGGAATCGTGTCGATCGGTGACCTCGTCGCGTGGCGGATCGCCCGCATCGAGGAGGAAGCCGAAGCAATGCGAGCTTATATCCAGAGCGCCTGAGACGGCTTACCGCGGGGGCAGAGCTGCTTTCAGGCGGCGGCCGGGGGCCGCCTCCGGGCGAGTGCCAGGAGCTCGGCCACGACATTTCGCGCGAACAGCATCAGCAGCGCTCCGTAAGCGGCGGCTCCGCTCGACACGAGGATGAGAAGCCGCGCCTGCGCCGGCAGCGGCGGAAGCAGCGCATCGAGGCAAAGCACCGCCGCCAGCATGGCTGCAGACGTGGCGAGGCCAGGCATCACCGCGCGGAGCAAAGCCCCCGCGGTGACCCCGATCACCGGCAGCGAGAAAGCCGCCGTGATGGCCGTCAGCAAAGGAAAGCCGGCAAGCCAGGCGAAAGCGAGGCCCTCAGTGCCGAACTGGATCCCGATGAAGAAGCTTGCACTCATGATGAGGGCGCCTGCCACCGAGACCCGAAGTGCGATCCCCGCCCGGCCGAGCGCGTTCGTCGCCGGGCCAAACAGGATTTGCAGCGTCATGAACGGCATTGCCAGCGCGAGGATGCGGACGAGCGGAACCGCCTCCACCCATTGCTCGCCAAGCATAGTCAGGATCAATGGCTCGGCCGTTGCTGCGAGGCCAAAGTGGAAAGGCAGGGTCAGCAGCATGATCAGCCGAACAGCCTTCAAAAAGGACGAGGCGAGGCCGCCCGGCCGGGTCTGGATCCGCGAATAAGCTGCGAAGGCGACTTCGTTCAGCGGCGGCACGAACTTGGCGGCCACGATTTGCGTCAGGAATAAAGCGGTTGTGTAGATGCCCAGGTCGTGGGGGCTGACGCTGCGACCGGCGATGAAGACGTCCGATTGGCTTTGCACGAACCAGAAGAACTGCACGAGGACCATCGCACCACCGTAGCGGAACATTGTCCCCGCGCCTTCGAACCGGAAGCTCGGTGGCACCAGCCACGGCAGGGCAAGGGTGAGGCCGACAGCGCGCGCCCCGAACAGCACGAGCGGAGCGATCACCAGCGTCCAAACGCCAAAGCCGAGCATGGCGCAGAAGAGCGCTGCGGCTGCGCTCAACACTGCTGCCAAGAGGTTGACCTTGGCCTGGCGGCTGAAATCGATCTCTCGACTGAGGAGAGCGTTCGGTATGGCGATGAAAGGCGTGAACAAATAGAGCAGCGCCTGGACGGTCAGCAGGTCGGCAACCATTGGCTGGCGGAAATAAGAGGCTGCGACCGGTGCCATTGCGATCTGCCCCAGCGCAAGGCCGCCGTTCAGCAGAATGAGCATCCCAAACACTTGGGCAATCTTGCGCCGGTCGACCGACTCGCTTTGCACAAGCGCATTGGCAAAGCCGTAGCCGTTCATCAGGTTGAGGAACACGAGCACAACCTGCGCCATCGCGAACAGGCCGTAGTCGGTCGGCTGGAGCAGGCGAATGACGATGAACGTGGCGGCCCAGGTGATGAACTGGGCGACGATCTGGCCGCCGGACCGCCAGATCACCGCCGCTTTCACCCGCTCGGCAAAGCCAAGCGCGTCGCGTTCCGTTTTCTGGTCGTTGTTCAAAAGGCTTGAATCCCGTCTGCGCCGTCACTGCGTGCCGAGGCGGCTCATACAGGAGGGGAGTTAATCGCCTCTTAGGCAGCTTGCCTGCTGATCGTGGCAAAGGTTAAACTGCGCTGAGCGTCGTGGACGTTGCAACCGTGCAGCAAGCGAATCTCCACGGAGGTGCGGCTTCCTTTGATCTTTGAAAAGCTGGTGAAAAGCGCTTCGGTCGGGCTTGACGAGCGGCAGGGCCGTCACCATCTGGCGCGAACCGACGGGGCTCACGGCCACTCGCCAGCGACCGATCGGAAGAAGGCTTCAAAAGTTTTCGAAAAAGCTGTTGACGGTCGGACATCTCGTCCATATATGGCTTTTCACCGACGGGGCCCGGTCTTCCGACTAACCTCGTTCGCGCTTCATCGATCGGCAGTTCCGGTACCCTCTGGGAAGGGGGATGGTGAAGCGTCGGCTCTTTGACATTGTTGGTTTAGATGAAGGGACATGTGGGCGGCGGCCCCGGACCTGAGGAGTTCAAGGCCTTGGGTATC
>JALYNE010000125.1 GCA_030773375.1 Pseudomonadota bacterium | reverse complement strand
CGTGCAGGAGCTTACGATCGAAGGCGCGGCACGCGTTTCGGACTACAATGTCGGCAACACCGGAACGGTCTACGCATATAACGTAGGTGGAACCTATGCTCCGGTGCGCGATGTGAGATTCCGCGCGGGGTATGGCCGGTCTGTCCGCGCTCCCACGCTCGGTAACCTCTTCTCTGCTTCAAGCCAGACCTTCCTGAACGGGGCGCAGGATCCCTGTGGCCAACAGAATATCAACAACAACCCGAACCGAGTCCGGAACTGCGCCGCGGCGGGTGTGCCAACGACGCAGACCTTCGCCGGCACGACTGAACCTTTCACTAACCGTCCTTCTTCGGGCATTTCGGGATTCAACCGTGGTAACCCGGAGCTGGAAGAAGAAAGGGGCGAGAGCATCACGATCGGCGCAGTCTTCCAGCCGAGGTTTGCGCCGGGCTTGTCGCTGACCGTCGACTATTACGACATCAGGATCGACGACGTGATCTTCGCGCTCGCTCCGCAGACGATTATCAACCAGTGCTATGACAGTCCCACGGGCATCGATAATCCGTTCTGCGCAGTCGTCTTCCGGAACCCGAACGGCACCTTCCAAGGCCAGTCGAACGTCCTGCACGCAGGACAGACGATCTCCTTCGAGCGGACAGGTCCGTCCTTCTTCTCACAGCCGTTCAACTTTGCGAGGCAGGAGACCCGCGGGATCGACTTTGACCTGGCTTATCGGACGAGGATTACCGACGATGTCACTTTGAACCTGCGCACCATCGTCAGCCACACGCTTCGGCGAAACAACTTCACGAATATTCAGGACCCGACCTTTGCCCAGCGTCAGCTGAGCGAACTCGGCGATCCGACGTTTGCCGGCCAGGCGACAGTGGGGCTCGACTTCGGCAATTGGGACTTCCAGTACCAGTTCCGCTACATCGCTGGCACCACGCTTGCAAATCCGGGCCAGGGGACCGGAACATTTGAGACGCAGAACCCGTTCCAAGGCCGGCCCGCGCAGGATCCGGACGCATTTCCGCAGATCTTCTTCCCGGACGTCTACTATCATGACTTCCGGCTTGGGTTCGAACCCGTCGAGCAGTTCCGCTTCTATGCGGGCGTCGACAATGCGTTCGATCGCGATCCGCCGTTGGGCCTGCTCGGCACTGCCGGCGGCGATCCATATCAGAACGTAGGACGCTTCTTCTACGCGGGCGCGGAAGTTAAGTTCTAAGCGATCGCACCAGACACACTGTCAGGGCCGCCTTCGGGCGGCCCTTTTTTTGTACTCCAAGTCCCTCCCGGCGCTTGAGAGCTGCCGCACCGGCAATCCCGAGGCGCGACCTTTGCCGAGCCTGTCCAGAAGCTGGAGCCGGGCGCCATGGTGTTCCCCTACACGCCCGAAATTTAGGTTAGACCCGCTGGGATAGTTCAGGAGTCCTGTTGTGCCCGCTCCGCGAAGGGCATTGCTGGCACGCCTTCCTCCTCGTTCCGGCCGGCAAAGCGCCAGTTGCCGTCGACGAATTCGAAGTAGGTCGGACGCCCCCCGACGAAGCATCTCTCCTCCCAGCGCTGGACCTGGAGTTCGACGCGATCCTTGACGACGTCCATCCAGTTGAAGCTCTGCTGCTCTCCCCCGCGAAGGCGGGTGGATGTCGCGGTGCCGGCCTGGATCACAAGCGCGGGTCCGGCCGTATCGACCATCTCGCGGGCGGATATGGAATAAGCACGATGGAAGTGGCCGGCGAGCAGAATGTCCACGCCGGCATCCGCGGCTGCCGCGAGCGCGTCGCTGCTCCGGTTGGCGACCTTTGTGAGCGCGCCCTCCTCCTCCTCGAGCGGCATGGCAAAGAGCGGGTGGTGGGTGACGAGGATGCGGGTCTTGTGCGTGGCCACATCATCGAACGCATCCCGGATACGCTCGATTTGCTTGCGCGAAACACTCCCGTCCTTGATCGTCAACGAACGCGCCGTGTTGATCCCGAGCACGGCGAGGTCGTCATTCTCCCAATAGGGGCAGAGGTCATCGTCGATGAAGCGCTTGTAGCGGTGCAGCGGCCGCCCGAAGCGACGTGCGACATCGTAGAGCGGCACGTCGTGATTGCCCGGCACGGCGAGGACCGGGAGCCCGCCCGCCTCGATGCGGGGGTCGACAGCGCGTTCAATCGCAACCCGCCGCTCGGCCTGCTCGGCACTGCCGGCCGCGAGCCTTAGCAGAATGTCGGCCGCTTCTGCTAGGCGGGCGCGGAAGTGAAGTTCTAAACCAACCGAGCGCAACTATTGCCTGGGGCTTCTGCCCCGGCCTTTTTCGTCTCCGGTGCAGGTTTCTTGAATTGCGGCGCGGCCGGATTTGTGAGGTCAAGGTGGTCGACCAAGCGCATTCGCCCCTTGTCAACGGCTGTTGCGGAATGATCACAGGTGGTGAATATCGCTGAATGCATCATCAGCACCTCCTTGAATGCGCTGCCTTTCCGTAGGACGCTTATCAGGGCTCCGTCAGTCACTTACAGGGATGATTGGGATGAGGAAATTCGGACTGCTCGGCACGAGCGCGCTACGCTCGGCCGTATTTGGCGTCGCCGCCAGTGCTGCCCTCCCGGCTTATGCTCAGGTTGCAGGGGCGCCTGAGACGGTTGTTCCTACCCAACAGGAGGAAGCAGCCAGGGAAGAAACGACCGATAACGAAGCGGCCAATCGCAATGCCGACGGATCGGAAGCGGAGCAGGAAGCGATCACGGTGACCGGCACGCGTATCCGTTTGCCCAACTTCGAAAATCCCGAGCCGACGGTGACGCTCGACAACCGCCAGATCCGCGAGCGCAACTTCACCAACGTCGCCGACGCGCTGAACGAACTGCCCGGCTTCCGCGGCAGTGTCACTCCAGCCGCGGGCCAGGGCCAGTTCGGCCAAGGTGTCAACTTCGTCAACAATTACGGTCTCGGCTCCAACCGAACGCTGACGCTGATCAATGGCCGCCGCTTCGTCACCTCCAACGTGCCGACGATATTAGGTCAGTCTGGCGCCGGTACGCAGGTCGACCTCAACGTCGTTCCGGCAATCTTGCTCGACCGGATCGACACGGTTTCGATCGGCGGTGCACCAGTTTACGGTTCAGACGCCATTTCGGGTACCGTGAACATCATTCTCAGGACTCGATTTGACGGTATCGAGGTAACCGGCCTGAGTGGCATCACCGAGGAGGGCGACAACTTTCGCTATAACGGCTCGGCTCTCGTTGGCCGGAACTTTTTCGATGATCGCGCCAACATCACTCTTTCCGTGTCCCACGACGAAGTTCGCGGCGTTCTCTCAACCGCTCGCGGCTTCCTCCGTCAGGGCATATCGGGAGCTCTCAATCCCACTTCTGCCGAGGCGGCAATTCTGCGGCCCGGCGGGATCGGCCCCGGTGCCGACCTCCGTCTCAACCCGAACATCGGCTTCAACGACAGCCCAACCGATTTCAACCCGGGCGTCGTTCTTGCACGAGGCATCACTATCCCGTTCATCACCCGTGGCGGCCTGATCACCAGAACAAACCTTTCCGGAACCGCTCGAGCGCCCCGACAGTGCACCAATCCGAACGACCCCTCGTCTTGCTTCAACTTCGGTTTCAACCGCGGTGATCCCACCAACAACGCTTTGCAGTTCGATGCGAACGGGAACCTCGTTCCCTTCAATCAGGGAATCTTGTTCAACAACATTTCGGTTCCGGGGGGCGAGGGGTTCAGGTTCCAGGACTTCACCCAAATCACCAGTGACCTTCGGCGAACGATCTTCAACGGCTTCTTTACCTTCAACGTGACCGACAATATTGAGCTGTTTCTGGAAGGAACTCATTTCAGGTCCCGTGGCGATGAGCTCGTTCAACAGCCCCGGTTCAACGTCAACCTTCTGGGCGGCTTCCAAGCGGCGCTCCAGCTGAGCGTCAACAATCCGTTTCTGACGGATCAGGCGCGGGCAGAGCTCACAAGGCGTGGGGTCACGACCTTCGAGCTCTCAAGGACCTTTGCCGATCTCGCCGACCTTACCGGGTTCAATGAAACGAGGATCAACCGTTTTGTCGGTGGGATCAGGGGGGATTTTCAGCTCTTTGGCCGCGAGATGAATTTCGAGGCCTCCGCGAATTACGGTCGGACGAAAAGCCTCGACTTCGGGCAGGATTTGATTGCCCAGAACTTCATCAACGCGGTGAACGTAACCCGTAACGCTAGCGGCCAGATCGTCTGCACGACGGCGCGGACCAGAACCGGCGGGAACGGCTTCGCGGCACCCGGGGGCACGCCAATCGCCGACCCGAACTGCGTACCGCTGAATCCTTTTGGTGAGGGCACTTCATCTCAGGCCGCTCGCGACTATGTGATTGAGGATCTCTCGTCCAGAAGTCGGCTCACTCAGACGGTTTTCAGCGCTAACGTTGGCGGTAGCCTGTTCGACATCTGGGGCGGAGCGGTCGGCTTCAACGTCGGCTATGAGCATCGCGAGGAAAAGGGCCGTTTCACCCCGGACCCACTCCTCCAGCAAGGAGTTACCCGGCAACTGCCCGTGTCACCAGTCGCCGGCAAATACAATCTCGACGAGGTTTTCGGGGAAGTCCTCGTTCCGCTCGTTTCATCCGAAACGGGATTGTCGTTCATCAACAATGCGCAGGTGTTCGGCCGCGGGCGCTATGTGCACAATACGGTGAACGGAGGTTTCTTCGCCTGGGCCGTCGGTGGTAGCATTGCGCCTATTCAGGACGTAGAATTCCGCGGCAACTTCACCCGCTCCTTCCGCTCACCGGCGATTACGGAACTATTCTTGCCGGTATCCGCCGCCACCACGTTCATTCCCGACCTCTGCTCGCCCTCGGCCCGAAACGCGGGGCCTGCGCCGGCGGTCCGGGCAGCCAATTGTGCTGCTTTCCTCGCCCGCTTTCCGAACGCAACGCCGCTGCGGGCTTCCCAGGCGTCGGTTCCATTTCTGACGGGCGGCAATCCGGACCTCGAGAACGAGGAGGCGGACAGCTACACGTTCGGCGTGATCCTTCGGCCGCGCTTCCTTCCGAGATTTAGTGCCAGCGTGGACTATGTCAGCATCACACTGAACCAACCGATCGCCAATCTTACGGTGGCGCAGATTGTTTCCGGTTGCTTTGACAATCCGGATTTCAACGCCAGTGACCCGGCGAACGGCAATGCGTTCTGCTCGAGAATTCGTCGCGACGAGCAAGGCCAGGTGCCGAGCGACACTCAGAACCCGGCCGTCCGAACCGGTTTCGTCAACGGACAAAATATCAAGTTCCGTGGAATTCAGAGCACGTTGAACTATGCCATTCCACTTGAAGGAATTGGGCTGGGTGGAAGACTCGATCTGGGTGGCGACATGCTCTACGTCCGCCGACGCATCAACAACATCACAGGTGTTGCGCCCGCCCGTAGCGATGGCACCGTAGGTGATCCGGAATTCTCGGCTCAATTGAGGGTGCGTTACGTAGAGGATACTTGGGGCATAAACACTACGATCAACTACACTGGCGAACAACTTATCTCCCGGTTCAACCGAATTGCTGGGCAACCTGGTCAGGGGCCGGATGCGCGAGAGTTCGACGAGTATAATGATTTCGTCACTGTAAACGGCGGCATCTTCTTCGATCCGACGAAAGACTTCCGGTTCACTCTGGCGGTGAACAACCTGTTTAATCGTCAGTTCCAGAGATATTTCGACGCTTTCATCCCGGGCAGCATCAATGACGAACTCGGCCGCCGGTTCTCCGCCAGCGCAAGGGTCAGGTTCTAATGAATGGGGCCGTTCGCATCGCGAACGTTCTCAGTTTTGAATCCTAGGGGAAAATTATGAAAGCTCACATGATTTTAGCCGCAGCTGCAACCGTCGCTGCTACTCTCGTTGCTTCTCCAGCATGGAGCCAAAACTTCAGCGGCCCGCGCGTGGAAGGCCGTATCGGCTGGGACGGGACCGGCATCAGCATCAAGGACCAGCGTGACTTCGGCGGTCGCGGCACCTTCGGTGGCGGCTCGCATGCCAGCGATCTCTCGTTCGGAGGAGAAGCCGGCTTCGACATTCAATCCGGAAACATTGTCTTCGGCGGCTATGCCGGCGCGGACTTGTCCGAAGTGGAGGAGACCTTCGGCAGCAGGGGCGTGACCTTCGAGACGGGCCGCAACTTCACCGCTGGCGCACGAGCAGGCTTCGCAGTGACTCCAAATGTGCTGGTCTTCGCTAAGGCGGGCTATTCCAACGGGCGGCTCAAGCCTCAGTTTCAGGCAGGCGCCAATCGAACCCAGTTTGCCGACTTCTCCCGCGATCGTGACGGCATTCACGCCGGCGCAGGCTTCGAATTCTCTGTGACGCCGAATGTCTACGCAAAGCTCGATTATACTCACACGCGCTACAAGACCTTCGACATCAGCGACGACCTCGAGCTCCGCTTCAATCGCAACCAGGTCATGGGATCGATTGGGCTCCGCTTCTGATCGCTCGAGATAGGGGCTCGGCCTGCGGCCAGAGCCCCGTCACTATTCTTTCAGCGTTGCTGGCCGCCTTCGGGCGACCTTTTTTCGCGCCTACGGCTCCTGGCTCGCTCGCACCAGGCTCTGGCGACGGCAATGCCTTACCTCAGCAGCCCTGCCGCGCCCGTTCTTCGAACGGAACCGCCGGGACGCCCTCATCTTCGCGACGGCCGGCAAAATGCCAGTTGCCGTCCGTGAACTCGAACAAAGTGGGCCTGCCGCCGACGAAGCTGGTATCCTCCCACCGCTGAACCTGCAGTTCCACTCGATCCTTGACGACATCCATCCAGTTGAAGCTCTGCTGCTCTCCCCCGCGAAGGCGGGTGGATGTCGCGGTGCCGGCCTGGATCACAAGCGCGGGTCCGGCCGTATCGACCATCTCGCGGGCGGATATGGAATAAGCACGATGGAAGTGGCCGGCGAGCAGAATGTCCACGCCGGCATCCGCGGCTGCCGCGAGCGCGTCGCTGCTCCGGTTGGCGACCTTTGTGAGCGCGCCCTCCTCCTCCTCGAGCGGCATGGCAAAGAGCGGGTGGTGGGTGACGAGGATGCGGGTCTTGTGCGTGGCCACATCATCGAACGCATCCCGGATACGCTCGATTTGCTTGCGCGAAACACTCCCGTCCTTGATCGTCAACGAACGCGCCGTGTTGATCCCGAGCACGGCGAGGTCGTCATTCTCCCAATAGGGGCAGAGGTCATCGTCGATGAAGCGCTTGTAGCGGTGCAGCGGCCGCCCGAAGCGGCGCGCGACATCGTAGAGTGGGACGTCGTGATTGCCCGGCACCGCCAGCACCGGAAGGCCGCCCGCCTCGATACGATCGACGAATTCGGCGGCCATCTGAAATTGCTCGACCCGCGCACGCTGGGTGAAGTCGCCGCTGATGACGACGAGATCGGGGCGCCTTCCAAACAAATAAGCCTCGACAGCCGCCACGACTTCGGGGTCGTGCCGGCCGAAATGGACGTCGGACAGGTGGGCGATGGTGGACAAGCGTGGGCCTCCGGCTGTTTCGGCAAGCAACGAACCGGCTTCGGCTCGGTTGCCGCGCTTCAGGCCCAGATCCGCTCGTGGCGCGCGCCGAGGGTGGTCAGCAACTCATATTGAGATAGCCCAGACTGCGCCGAGGCCGCGGAGAGATCGTAATCGAGTTGGACCCAATCGCCCTCCGCAACCTCTGCACCAGCCACCGCGATCGCTGTCAGATCCATCGAAACGCGACCGACGACCGGCGCGACGACATCGCCGATGCGGGCGCGGCCCGTGCCCGAAAAGCTGCGCAAATAGCCGTCAGCATAGCCGATGTTGAGGATCGCGAGCTCCGTCTCACGATCGGCAGTGAACATCCTGTTGTAGCCGACCGTCTCACGCGCGGCGATCTTCCGCCGCTGAATGACCTGGGCTTCGACAGTGACAACGGGACGGATGTGTGCCGCCGCCTCGGGGCGGGGAATGCCGCCATAAATCGCAAGGCCCGGCCGCGTCAGGTCGAACGCGTAATCCGGCCCGAGACAGATGCCGGCGCTGTTGGCAAGGCTGCGGCGGCGCGCAGGCACGATGGCCGCCGTCGCGGCGAATAGCTGCCGCTGACGCTCATTGGCGTCGATGTCCTCGTCCGCACAGGCAAGGTGGCTCATCAGCGTATCGATTTCCAGCCCCTCCAGCAGCCCGCTACAAGCCTCGGCGGGAGAAAGGCCAAGCCGATTCATGCCCGTATCGACCATGACGTCGCAGGGTCGCCCCCGGCCGGCTTCGCGCCAGCGGGCAATTTGGCGGGCGCTGTTGAGCACCGGGCGCGCCCGCGACGTGACAGCATGAGCGACATCCTCGTCGCCCGCGCCATGAAGAACGCTGATCGATGCATCGCCCATCCAGGGCATCAGCACTTCCGCCTCGGCCCAGGTGGCAACGAAGAAATCGCGGCAGCCGGCATTGGCAAGGTGCATAACGGTGTCGCGCGCGCCGATCCCGTAAGCGTTCGCTTTGACCGCAGCACCGCAGGCGGCCGCGCCACTCATTCGCTGAAGCCAACGCCAGTTGGAAACGAGAGCCTCGGTGTCGATCCTGAGGCGGAG
>JALYNE010000124.1 GCA_030773375.1 Pseudomonadota bacterium | reverse complement strand
CGCGCCCAGCAGGGCGATCCTCCGCAGGAATTGACGCGCAAGGCGCTTCAAGCTGGCTACGATCTGACGCCCATCCAGCGCTATCTTCAGCGCTGATCGTCCGCCAGGATCGCCTCTGCTGCGGCCAGGTCTTCTTCCTGGACCATGAGCCGCGCCGGCGCCATCATTCCAAGGCCCAAGCTTGAAAGGCCGCCGTCGAAGAGCACCGCCTCAATGCCTTCGGCGGCCAGCCTGCCGCGCGCCATTTCGGCGGAAAGCGGACTGTGGAAGGTGGCGAGTTCAACCAGCGCCACTACCACGGCACCCCGTCGCCAGCTGCAAGCTCGTCGCCTCGTGGGGCTCGCCCCAATATCGCGTTCCGGTGCGGGAAACGGCCGAAGCGGCGGATCAATTCATAGTGGCGCTTGGCGAAGTGCAGCGCATCGGTATCGCCGAGGGCAGTGAACAGCAGAAGCGAGCGCTCCTGATCGGCCAGGTTTTCGCTGTGCTCGAACGGCATGTAGAGGAACATGCGCCGATTTACCGGGATGCGCGCATCATGGCCACGCTCGATCGCCGCGTTGGCGATCGCGCGCGCGAGATGATCGGTGGCGAACGCCTCGGCGGTGCCGCGAAACATATTCCGCGGAAACTGATCAAACAGGATAGCAGCCCCAAGCGCCTCTTCGGGCGAACCGAGGAATGTTTCCACCGGGCACTGCCTGAGCTGCGCCCAAAGTTCGCCGAACAGAGCCTTGATCTGCTCGTCCATGTCGGGGCCGGGGCGCCACCATTGCTCCGGTGCGAGTGAGAACCAGAAGCTGTTGACGTCCTCGGCCCAGCCCATCAGGCGGCGGTGCCGCCGACTGTCAGGCCTTCGATCAGCAAGGTCGGCTGACCCACGCCGGCAGGCACGGATTGCCCACCCTTGCCGCAGACGCCGATCCCCTCGTCGAGCGCCATGTCGTTGCCGATGGCAGCCACCTTCGTGAGGACCGTCGGGCCATCGCCGATCAAGGTGGCTCCCTTGATCGGAGCTCCGAGTTTGCCGTCCTCAATCCGGTACGCCTCGGTGCAGGAAAAGACGAACTTGCCGCTCGTGATGTCGACTTGGCCGCCGCCGAAGCTTTTCGCGTAGATGCCATTCCTGGCGCGGGCGAGGATCTCGCGCGGATCGTCCTTGCCCCCAAGCATGAACGTGTTCGTCATGCGCGGCATCGGCGCGTGCGCGAAGCTTTCGCGGCGTCCGTTGCCGGTCGGCTCGACTCCCATCAGCCGCGCATTCAATCGATCGTGAATGTAGCCCTTGAGGATTCCGTCCTCGATGAGGGTGTTGCACTGCGTCGGCGTTCCCTCGTCGTCGATGGTGAGCGACCCGCGCCGCGCCCCGATCGAACCGTCGTCGACCACAGTCACTCCGGGGGCGGCAACCCGTTCGCCGATCCGGCCGGAAAACGCCGATGTGCCCTTCCGGTTGAAATCGCCTTCAAGGCCGTGGCCGATGGCCTCGTGAAGGAGGACGCCGGGCCAGCCGGGGCCGAGCACCACCGTCATCTCCCCCGCGGGAGCGGGGACGGACTCGAGGTTCACCAACGCTTGGGCGAGGGCGATCTCGATTGCTCGATTCCAAGTCGCGGGGCTGAACAGGTCGTCATAAAGGTAGCGCCCGCCAAGGCCGTGGAAGCCGCTCTCGCGCCGCCCGTTCTGCTCGACCACGATCGAAATGTTGAGCCGGACGAGCGGCCGCACGTCGTGGGCAACGAACCCGTCGGGGCGCACGATTTCGATGACGCTCCAGGAGCCTCCGAGGGAGACGGAAACCTGGCGAACGCGTGGGTCGCGCGCCCGCGCAGCCGCATCCACCTTTTGGCAAAGCGCGACCTTTTCTGCGAATGGGATCAGGCCGAGCGGATCGGCATCGGTGTAGAGGACGCTGTTGGTCCGCCGCGGCGGCGCCGCCCTGATCGACCTTGTAGGATCAAGAACAGTCATCGTTTCGGCAGCCCGCCGGATGGCGCCTTCGGAAAGCTCGTTCGCCTGCGCAAAGGCGGTGGTCTCGCCCGACACGCCGCGAAGGCCAAAGCCGGCCTGGGTGTTGAAGTCGGCGCCCTTCAAGCGCCCATCGTCGAAGCTGAAGCTCTCGGACGCGGTATATTGAAGATAAAGTTCCCCGTCGTCGCAGTTCTTCAGGGCTTCCGCAGTGAGGCGCTGGGCGGTCTGGGGATCAAGCCCTTCCGGGCGGTAGAGGAAGCGGCGAGGGTCAGGGATCGTGTTCATTGCCCCGATATAAGGCGCGTATGTGCAAAGTCTAAGGGTTGATCCGGCTAGACCCGTTCCCGGTTGGATTGAACCGGGAGCGAGGCCAGTTTCCTTTGTTTGCCGTGCTTTCCGAGCCGTCAGGTGATTCCTCCTGACTGACAAGCACTCTCTAGGCTGAACTCCGGTCGGCCCGGCCGCCTTTGAGGATGAATCTTTTGTCGCAATAGCCGCATTCGACATAGCCCTTTTCGTCGATCTGCAAGTAAACGCGGGGATGGCCGAGCGCCGGATGCAGGTTCGAGGCTCCATCGCAGGCGACGCGAGGCGTCCCGACATAGCTTACTTCAGGAACATAAGGGTCGTTGTCCATCACTGCGCCTTAGCAACGCCGGCACGACCCGACAATGCGCGACGGGCGGTGCGCCTAAGCCGTCCGCGTAGGCCGGGCTCTAAGAGCGCCTATGCTTTGCTCCCCGCACCCGTTAGGGGCTTCGCGTCATGACCGAAGCCTTCGCCGCGATTTCCATCCGCGACCTTCAGAAAACCTATGCGGGCGGCAAGCGCGCGCTGGAAGGCATCAGCCTTGACGTCCCGCAAGGGCAGATTTTCGGCCTCCTGGGCCCGAATGGCGCCGGTAAGTCGACGATGATCAACATCCTCGCCGGCCTCGTCAACAAAACAGCCGGCACTGCCTCGATCTGGGGGTTCGACATCGACCGACATCCGCGAAACGCAAAAGCCTCGATCGGCATCGTCCCGCAGGAGATTGTATTCGACCCGTTTTTCACCCCGGCTGAAACGCTCGAACTTCAAGCAGGCCTCTATGGGGTGTCGAAGGACAGACGGCGCACGACCGAACTTCTGCGCGCCGTTCACCTCCAGGACAAGGCCAATGCTTATTCGCGCACGCTTTCGGGCGGCATGAAACGCCGGCTGCTGGTCGCCAAGGCGATGGTTCACTCGCCGCCAATCCTAGTCCTCGACGAGCCCACCGCCGGGGTCGACATCGAACTTCGTCAGCAGCTGTGGACATACGTCCGGAGCCTCAATGCCGAGGGTGTCACCGTGGTCCTCACCACTCATTATCTGGAAGAGGCCGAAGAGCTCTGCGATCGGATCGCGATCATCAACCATGGCCGATTGATTGCGAACGAAACCACTCGTAGCCTGGTCGGCATGGCGCAGGAAAAAGCGGTGGAAGTAACCGTCGATCGTGAGATCGGCGCCACACCGGAAGCACCCTGCTTCGACCGGATCGAGATCATCGCCGAGCGGACGCTCGCCATCACTTACCGGAAGGACAGGGTCAATGCCGGCGAAGTGCTCGCCGCTCTTCAGCACCACGGCTTCGGCATCGTCGACGTCTCGACACGTGAAGCGGACCTGGAGGACGTGTTCCTGAACCTCACAAGAGCCACCAACCCGCATGGCTGAACGGGTCTTCGACGTCGTCATCATCGGGTCGGGCGCCGCGGGGCTCAGTGCAGCGCTCGATCTCGCGCCCGAGCTTCGGGTTGCCGTCCTCGCCAAGGGCCATATCTCGGCTGGCTCGACCGCCTGGGCTCAAGGCGGGATCGCTGCCGTGCTGGAACCCGGAGATTCCTTCGAGCACCATGTCCAGGACACGATGGTCGCCGGAGCCGGTCTCAACGATAGGCGCGCGGTCGAGTTCGTCGTGGAAAACGCCCCCGCCGCAATCGAGCGGCTGGCCGAACTCGGCGTTCCCTTCAACCCAGGGGAGTCGGAGCGCTGGCACCTCACCCGGGAAGGTGGCCACAGTCGGCGCCGCATCGTTCATGTCGCGGACGCGACGGGCAGGGCAGTCCAGCAGGCACTGGAAGAAGCGGCGGCCAAGCATCCGAACATCACGCTGGTGCCGGACATGGTGGCGCTCGATCTCGTCACTGGCCGCCATGCCGAGCATGGGGACGGCGAGGCACGGGTCTGGGGCGTCTACGCCTTGGACCGCGAGCGGGGCGGGGTCTCTCTTTTCACCGGCCGCGCCACGCTGCTTGCAACCGGCGGCGCCAGCCGCGCCTGGCTTTATTCGACCAATCCGCGTGGATCCACGGGAGACGGCATTGCCATGGCCTGGCGCGCGGGCTGCCGCGTGTCGAACATGGAGTTCAACCAGTTCCACCCCACCTGCCTTTACCATCATGAGGTCAAGAACTTCCTCATCACGGAGGCGATGCGGGGTGAAGGCGGGCAGCTCAAGATCCCGGGCACAGGCCACCGCTTCATGCCGAAATTCGATTCCCGCGCTGAGCTCGCGCCCCGCGACATCGTAGCCCGTGCGATCGACCATGAACTGAAGCGGCTTGGCCTTGACTTCGTCCATCTCGACATCAGCCATCGCGATCCCGCGTTCATCCGGTCCCACTTCCCGACCATCGCGGCAAAGCTTGGGGAGCTTGGCCTCGACATCACCAAAGAACCGATCCCGGTTGTGCCCGCAGCCCACTATACGTGCGGCGGCGTGGTGGTGGATCTCGACGGCAGGACGGATCTTCAGGGCCTTTATGCCGCAGGAGAGGTCACGCAATCGGGTCTGCACGGCGCAAACCGGCTTGCCTCCAATTCGGTCCTCGAGTGCCTGGTGTTCGGTCTTTCCGCCGCGCGCCACATCAACAACAGCTGGAAGGATCTGCCGCCGCCGCCGAAGATACGGCCCTGGGACGAAAGCCGGGTCACCCATTCCGACGAGGAGGTCGTGGTTCACCACAACTGGCGCGAGATTCGCCGGTTCATGTGGGACTATGTCGGCATCGTTCGCACGACCAAACGCCTCGAACGTGCCCTCAACAGGGTCAACCTGCTTCGCCAGGAGACCGAAGACTATTATGGCCACTTCCGCGTCACGCCGGATCTCGTCGAGCTTCGAAACCTGGTCGAAGTCTCCAGCCTGATCGTTCGCTCAGCGCTCGCGAGAAAGGAAAGCCGCGGTCTGCATTACACGCTGGACCACCCTGAGATGCTCGCCGAAGCCAAGGACACGGTGCTGATCCCAGCTTCTTTCCCCGGTCCCGCGGGAGAAGAAGCGCTTCTCCGCGCCGCCTCGGGACGATAAGGGGCGGCCGCTCGCTCCGCCGCGAGGACGAGGCTATTCCTCGAGAAACGTCTTCAGCGCTTCGCGGAAGCGGGCGGGCTGATCGTACATGATCATGTGGCCGCTATTGTCGACGCGAACGAGCTTCGCACCGGGCCGTGCCCGGTAAGCGCTCGAATAGACCCGTTGCGCACGAGGAGCATCCTGCGCGTCAAGCGCAGCATAGACGACCGTCAGCGGCGCATTTACCCGCGGCAGCTCGGGCGTCAAATCGCTGGTTGCAAGCTCGTGCATCGCACGGCCGACCACATCCGGGTCGCTGCGAGTGCCGCCGTCCTGCTTGTTTTCGAAGTTGCCGATGAAGGATTCAAGCAGCTGCCGCCCGCCCGGGGTAGCGACGACGCTGCGAAGCCTGTCGGCGAGCGGCCCAAGAGCGGCCGCGGACGAGCCGAGCAGGCCCGCCGGCTGCGGCAGCATGTCCACCACCATCACCTTTCCGACAGCCTCGGGCTGCCTGGCGGCCAGCATCATCGCGACCGTGCCGCCCATCGAATGGCCGATGATCGCGGGGCGGCGGATACCATTCGCCTGGATGTAGCGGCCGATCTCGCCGGCAAGCGGGGCAACCACCGGGCCCGACGCATTGCCGCGGACCGGCTCGCCTGCAAAGCCTGAGACCTGGACGAGGTGATAACGATAGCCCGGCAGGGAGGCGACCGTTCCGCTCCACACATCGCGCCCCGCCGTAAGGCCGGGGATCAAAATCACGTCGGGCCCGCTGCCCTTCACCTGGACCGAGAAGCGGGTGGGCTTGAAAGGCGGGGCGGCGTCGCTGGCCGAAGGCGCACAGCCGAAGAGGGCCGTGGCAAGGCTCATCACGAGGAACAGTCTGCGGTTCATGCGGCGCCACTTAGCGGCCCTCGGTTTAACCGCACCTGACGGAAGCCGGCTTCAGATATGCGGGAGCTTACCGTCGCTGCTTTCCCCGACGGGCGGGCTTATGTGGCGCTTTATCCCACTCGCCAGCCCATCCGGCAACCTTGTGTCCGGCCGTCACTGCGCTATCTGCTGGCAATGGCCGACAACCATCTCTATCTCGTCGACGGCTCCAGCTACATCTTCAGGGCCTATCACCGCCTGCCGCCGCTCACCAATCGCCACGGGCTGAACGTTGGCGCGGTCTATGGTTATACGACCATGCTCTGGAAGCTGACGGAAGACCTCCACAAGCAGGATGGGCCGACCCACCTTGCGGTGATCTTCGATGCTTCGGCCAAGACGTTCCGCAACGACATGTTCGATGGATACAAGGCGCACCGGCCGCCGCCACCACCGGAGCTCGTTCCGCAATTTCCGCTGATCCGCGATGCCACGCGTGCCTTTTCGTTGCCGTGCATCGAGGAAGAAGGCCTCGAAGCCGACGACATCATAGCCTGCTACTCAACGGCGGCGCTTAAGCAGGGCTGGAAGGTGACGATCGTCTCGTCCGACAAGGACCTGATGCAGCTGATCGAGCCGGGGCTCGACATGCTCGACACGATGAACGACCGGCGGATCGGTCCTGATTACGTCATCGAGAAATTCGGCGTTCCCCCTGAAAAGCTAGGCGAGGTGCTCGCGCTCATGGGTGACAGCGTCGACAACGTGCCGGGCGTCCCGGGCATCGGCCCCAAGACGGCGGCCCAGCTCATCCAGCAATATGGCGACCTCGAAACCCTTCTCGGCCGCGCCGAGGAGATCACAAAGCCCAAGCTCAAGCAGAATTTGATCGAGCATGCCGACGCGGCCCGCCTCTCGCGGGAGCTGGTCCGCCTCGTCTGCGAGTCCCCCCTGCCCCGCCCGCTCGACGAGCTTCAGATGAAGGGGATCCCACCCGAGCCGCTGCGCGAGTTCCTGGAGCACCAGGGGTTCCGCACGCTGCTCGCACGGCTCAACGGAACCTCCCAGGTACGCGCACCCTCAATCGACCCCTCAAAGAAGCCGGTTCAGGCCGAAGTTCGGCCAGAGCCGAAGATCGACCGCTCGGTCTATCAGACCGTCACAACGCAAGAAGCGCTCGACCAATGGATCGCCGACGCCTTCGGACAAGGGCACCTCGCGCTCGACACCGAAACGGACTCGGTTGATTGCGTCAGCGCGAAGCTCGTGGGCGTGAGCCTCGCCACCGAATGCGGCAAGGCCTGCTACATTCCGCTCGAACATGGCGGGCACGATCTTCTTTCGGAGCGGCTCGAGCAGCTCCCGGCGGAGTTCGTCCTGTCACGGCTGAAGCCGCTGCTCGAGGACCCGGCAACGCTCAAGATCGGCCACAACTTCAAGTTCGACTGGATCGTGTTCGATCGCCGCGGGATCAAGGTCGCGCCGATCGACGATACGCTTGTGATGAGCTTCAACCTCGATGCCGGCGGGCTCAACAGTCACGCCATGAACGACCTTGCCAAGAAGCATCTCGACCATGAATGCCTCACCTACAAGGAAGTCTGCGGATCGGGGCAAAAGCAGATCGGCTTCGAACAAGTGCCGCTCGAGCGGGCCGCCGAATATGCGGCCGAGGATGCCGACGTTACGCTGCGGCTTTGGAAACGGTTCAAGACTCGCCTCCCCCACGAACGCGTGACTCGCGTGTATGAATCGGTGGACCGGCCGCTGGTCACCGTCGTCGCCCGAATGGAGCGTGAGGGCGTGAAGGTTGATCGGGAAGAGCTGTCGACGCTTTCGGCCGAGTTCAACGAGCAGATCATGGCGCTCGAAGAGCGGATCTGTGCCGAAGCCGGCTGCCGCTTCACGATCGGCAGCCCGAAGCAGCTTGGCGAGATCCTGTTCGACAAGCTCCAGCTGAAAGGCGGGCGCAAGGGCAAGTCGGGCGTGTGGTCGACCGATGTCAATGAGCTCGAGCGGCTCGCGCGCGACGGCGTTCCGATCGCGAACATGATCCTGGAATGGCGCCAGCTCACCAAACTGAAGAACACCTATACCGACGCGCTTCAGCAGCAGATCAATAAGGATACGGGACGCGTCCACACCTGCTACAGCTTGTCGGGCGCGCAGACGGGCCGGCTCTCATCGACCGATCCCAACCTTCAGAACATCCCCATCCGCACCGAGATCGGCCGCCGCATCCGCGACAGCTTCGTCGCCGAGCCCGGATATGTGATGCTGTCGGCCGACTACAGCCAGATCGAACTCCGCCTCGCCGCGCACATGGCCGACGTGCCGCAGTTGAAGCGGGCTTTCTCCGAAGGCGCGGACATCCACAACATGACGGCTCAGGAGCTGTTCGGGGAGGTCAATCGCGA
>JALYNE010000123.1 GCA_030773375.1 Pseudomonadota bacterium | reverse complement strand
GTCAGCGGTTACGATTTGAAGCAGATGTTCTCAGCCGACGACCGGCCCCACATCGAAATCGGCACCGTCTACCCGACCAAGGATGTCCGCGGCGCTCTTTACGTCGATGCGATGCTGGGCAAGCATTTCGCACTTCTGGGCTCCACCGGTACCGGTAAGTCCACCTCTGCAGCCCTCATCATGCACCGGATCTGCGAACTTGCCCCCGAAGGGCATATCGTCATGATCGACCCGCACGGCGAATATTCCGCTGCGTTCAAGGGCTATGGCGAGCTGTTCAATGTGGACAATCTCGCAATGCCCTATTGGCTGATGAACTTCGAAGAGCATTGCGAGGTGCTGATCACTTCATCGGGCGCCGACAAGCAGCGGGACAGCGATATTCTGGCCAAGTGCCTGCTTCATGCGCGCTCGAAGAATCGCGCTGCCGAGGGGCTGACCAAGCTGACCGTCGACTCACCGATACCCTACACGCTTACCGACCTCACCAACGCAATCACCAATGAAATGGGCCTTCTCAACAAGGCCACGGACACAGCGCCCTACATGCGGCTCAAGACCAAGATCGATGAGCTGAAGGCGGATCCCCGCTACAGCTTCATGTTCTCGGGCATGCTGGTCGCCGACACGATGACGAGCTTCATCGCCAAGATCTTCCGCCTCCCCGCCAAGGGAAAGCCGATCTCGATCGTGGACGTTTCCGGCGTTCCTTCGGACATCACCTCCGTCGTGGTCGCCGTGCTCTCACGCCTCGTTTTCGATTATGCGATCTGGTCACGCAACGAGCTTCAGCGGCCGGTGCTGCTGATCTGCGAGGAGGCCCACCGCTACGTTCCCGCCGACAAAACCTCGAGCGGCCAAGCCGTCCGCAAGATCCTGGAGCGGATTGCCAAGGAGGGCCGTAAATACGGCGTCTCGCTGGGGCTCATTACGCAGCGGCCGTCCGACTTGGCGGAAGGCGTCCTGTCGCAGTGCGGCACCATCATCGCGATGCGGCTCAACAATGATCGCGATCAGCAATATGTGAAGAGCGCAATGCCGGAAGGCGCGCGCGGCTTCCTCGACGTTATTCCCGCGCTTCGCAACCGCGAGTGCATCGTCTGCGGTGAAGGTGTCTCGATTCCAATCCGGGTGGCCTTTGACGATCTTGAAAAAGATCGCTGCCCGGCTTCCTCGGATCCGAGCTTCACCGACCTGTGGAAGCAGAGCGGCGAGGAGGAGGCGATGGTCACTCGCGTCGTCAAGCGCTGGCGCGCGCAGGGGCGCTGAAATCAGCCGCGGTCCGCGCGCGACACTCCGGCTGCATCCAGTTCCGCCCCGATACGGCCGGTTAGCCACATCCACCACATCTTGAAGTCAGCCCGCAACGACCATAGCGGGTAGGTGAATGTCGCTGGCCGGTTGTGCTCGATCGCGACATGGCTCACCCATGCGAAGGCGTAGCCAGCGATCGGCATCCCGATCAGCAGCCACCAATTGGCGCTCGCTACCGCCGCGGCGGCGATCAGGACGACGAGGCTCGTTCCGGCATAGTGGAATCCACGCGTGCGTGGCTGCGCATGTTCCTGAAGATAGAACGGCCAGAACTCGGTGAAGCTGCTAAATTTCCGCATTCGGCGCGCCCGATATTCCTGGCCGACGGCCGCCGACATGGGTGGCGAGGAACCCACCTGCCAGCGGCACCACGACGGCGGCTATTTGCATCCACACAGGAAGCGACAGGAAGAACATGCTCGCGGCCGCATTTGCCGTCATGACCCCTACGGCGCCCCACAATGGCCAGAGCCGGCGGCCGATCAGCTTAGCAACGGCCCCGCCGCCAAAGCTGCTCACGAACCAGGCGAGCACGACGAACAGCTTGTAGCCCATGCCAGTGGTGCGGAAAGCTTCGCCGGCTCGATTCACGTTTTGAAGATCGACGTCTGCCGGATATGGGTAGATGCTGTTTCCGATGAAGCTCACCAGAATCATCAACGTGAAGCCGGCCACTATTCCCAACACCAAACCAAGCACGCTTCGCATCATCCCGGCTCCCCTTCTGCCGAACAGCTATAACAACTTCGGTCCCATCCAGAAGCTGCCCTATCCGTTGACGACCGTTCCGCCATTGGGATGCAGCACCTGACCGGACATGTAGCTCGAATCTTCGCAAGCGAGGAAGAGGAAGCTCGGCGCCACTTCGTTCGGCTGCCCTGACCGGCCCATCGGCGTGTTCTTCCCGAAATCCGGAATCGCTTCGGGCGGTTGGCCCCCGAACGGATTGAGCGGAGTCCAGATCGGCCCTGGGGCGACTGCATTGACGCGGATGCCGCTTTCGATGAGGTTTTCTGAAAGCGAACGGGTGAAGGCCGTGATCGCGCCTTTGGTGGACGCATAGTCGAGCAGGTTCTTCGAGCCCTTGTACATCGTCACCGATGTGCAGTTGATGATGGCTGCGCCTGGGCCAAGGTGCGGCCGCGCGGCTTGGACCATGAAGAAATAGCCGAAGATGTTGGTCTGGAAGGTCCGCCGGAGCTGCTCTTCGGTGATGTCGGTGATTTCCTCATCGGGGTGTTGCTCGGCCGCGTTGTTGACGAGGATGTCGAGGCGGCCGAGTTTTCCCGTGGTTTCGGCAACCGCGCGATCGCAGAATGCTTTCTCGCCAACATCGCCTGCGATGGTGATTGCGCGCCGCCCTTCGCCTTCCACGATCTGCTTGGTCTTTTCCGCATCGTCATGCTCGCACAGGTACAGGATGGCGACGTCCGCCCCCTCCCTTGAAAACAAGGCAGCCACCGCCCGGCCGATCCCGCTGTCTGCCCCAGTGATCAAAGCAACTTTTCCGTCGAGCCGACCGGAGCCGGGATAACGCGGCTCCCATTCCGGCTTCGGATCAAGTTTGCTTTCGTGGCCGGGAAGGGCGTCTTCGTGGATCGGCTGGACGGTGTCGCTCATGGCGTCATTCCTTAGCGGCGATGCCCGCCCCTTGCTGGCCAAAGGCCTCGATCGTGGACTGGTCCTGCGCGTCGTGCCTGGGTGCCTTTTCAACTGGCGTGTTGCCGTCCTTGCCCACGGTGAAGGAGTTGCGGCTGCCATCGCCGGGATCGTCCGACATCTGGTTGTTTTGGTTCAGCGCCTGGTCGGTGGAATCTGGGTTGTGCTGGTTTTTGCTCATCGGGATCTCCTTGAGGGGTTGAATAGACAACCGGCGCTGCCGCATGGCGGTTCCACCCATTGCATTCCCCCGTTCGACTTCGTTCGCCTGAGGTTCAGCAAGGGTGCGGGAAGGGCGCACGCCGCAGGGCAAGCAGAACAACAGGGAGTTCATCATGCCATCCAGCTGGGCGCGCCGGCGCACTGGTCTTAATCGCGCGCTCGCTCTGTCGGCCGCCTTTGTGGTTCCGGCAGCGCCTTTGCTCGCCCAGGACAGCGGCAATGCGCCGCCTCCCCAGCCGACGCTTCCCAACACCTCCGCGGGGCCCAGGATCTACACGCCGGCCGACTTTGCTCGCTTCGCCCCGAGAAACGCCGCTGACATGCTGCGCCAGGTGCCCGGCTTCATCCTCCAGCGGCCAGACGACCGGCGCGGCCTGGGCGATGGCGGCGGGAATGTGCTGATCAACGGCCGGCGCGTTTCAGGCAAGTCCAACGACGCGCTGACCGAGCTCGGCCGCATTCCGGCGCGGAACGTCACCCGGATCGAGATTGTGGAGGGCGCAACGCTGAATGTGCCGGGGCTAACGGGCCAGGTCGCAAACGTGATCGCCACACTCGGCGGCACCTCGGGCCAGTTCGCCTGGCGTCCGGAGCTTCGAGCCCGAGCAGCAGATCCGCTACTGCTGAGAGGAGAGGCCTCGCTGAGCGGAAGCAGCGGGCCCTTTGGCTACACGATCGGCATCCGTAACGAAGCGTTTCGCGGCGGCGGATCCGGCCCGAGCCTCATCTTCGGTCCGGATGGTACGCTCATCGACACGCGCCAAGAGGTGATAACGGTTCGCGGCGACCGCCCGAAGCTCAGCGGCAGCTTCAAATATGAAGGGCCCGGCGGCTCAGTGGCCAACCTGAACCTCTCTTACGGCCGCTTCTGGTTCGGCAGCCGCGAAGTCTCCGAACGAAGCGGCCTTGGGCAAGTCGACCGCATCCGCAGCGTCCGAAGCGAGGAGAAGGATTATTCCTACGAGATCGGCGGCGACTATGAGTTCCCGCTTGGCCCTGGACAGCTGAAGCTGATCGGCCTTTATCAGTTCGAGCATAGCCCCACGAACACGCGTGCCATCACGACCTTCGCCGACGAGGCACCCGGTTCGGGGAGCCGCTTCACGCGCGTCGGCGAGCAGAGCGAGTCGATCGCCCGCGCCGAATATCGCGGGAAGAGCGGCCCCGCCGACTGGCAGATTTCCGCCGAGGCTGCGTTCAACAGCCTCGACAACGTCTCGGGCCTCTTCACCCTTCTTCCGGGCGGGGAGTTCCAGGAAGTCCTGCTCCCCGGCGGAAGCGCCCTGGTCAACAGGATCGGGCGGAGGTGCGCGCCAGCTACGGCCGGCCGCTCTCCACCAGCATCTCGCTGCAAGCTTCAATTGGCGCGGAATATTCCAAACTCAGCCAAAGCGGGCAGCAGGAAGCCTCCCGGACATTTTACCGGCCCAAGGGTTTTCTCTCGGCAGCCTGGAAGGCCTCGCCTGCCCTCGACGTTACCGCAAAGCTCGAGCGGGAGGTCGGGCAGCTCAACTTCTTCGACTTTCTCGCCACGGAAAACCTGTCCAACGAAAACCGCAATGCCGGCAATCCGGATCTGGTGCCGCCGCAAAGCTGGGAACTGGATCTATCGACGAACCGAAACCTGGGTGGCTTCGGCTCGACCACGTTACGCGTCTACGGCAGGCTGATCAGCGACATCGTCGACCAGATCCCGATCGGGGAGACGGGAGAATCCCCGGGAAATCTCGAAAGTGCCACCGTCTATGGCGTCGAATCCAGAACGACCTTTCTCTTCGATCCGCTCGGCTGGCGAGGCGCCAAGCTCGACGCGCGGCTCAACCTGCAGACGTCATCGGTGGAGGACCCGCTGACAGGCGAGCGGAGGCAGATCAGCGGCAGTACGATGCGCAACATGGAGGTTTCGCTTCGCCGCGACGTTCCGGGCACGGACTGGGCCTGGGGCGGCAATGCGGCGCACAGTCGATCGGCACGAAACTTCCGCCTTGGGGAAATTGCGCTTCTCACCGAAGGGCCCGTCTTTGGCGGAGTGTTCGTCGAACATAAAGACGTGCTCGGCCTCACCGTCCGAGGCGTCCTCGGCAACATCTTCGGCGGCAGAAACCTGCTGGAACGTACCGTCTACAGCGGACGCCGGACTGGGCCGGTCGCCTTCGTCGAGCGGCGCCAACGGGCGGGCGGGCCGGTCTTTTCGGTGTCGATCAGCGGCGCGATTTGACGACAAACTGCGCCCGCTGCCGATAAGCTTCGCTTCTCGCACCCCACGGTCAGCACGTGCATCCAAGGCCACCGTCATCGCGAGGCACGTCAGTGCCGCGGCAAGCCAGATCGAGGCTGAACGGTCAGCTTGTTGCTTTTGCTGGCCGCCGTGCTTGGTGGCTGCTGCGCTCGTACACGGGCGGCGCGTGGATTGCTTCGCATCCGCCCGCAATGACAATGGCTCATGCTGATGCGAGCTTCTGATCGGTAAAGAATGGCAACCTCACTTCACCACAACAACAGTCGGCGCAGCGCATCTGAAGTGGCAGGTCGCGAAGCGCGCAGTGTCAGGCAGGAAGTCAGATCAGGCTGATCCGGCCTGATGGTATGTTGAATTAGCTCCGGCCCGCCTTTTGCGCGAAGGCTGCGCGGCGGACGCGGGCCGGCTGCTGGGCCTCGGGGAGCTTCACCTCGTCAGCCCAAAGCTTCTGGCTCACTTCGGTGTTGGCCCGACGGCACTGCGCAACCACGACCGGGTAGAGGACGTCCCCGGCACGCTGAATGGCGTCAACGGTGGCGGCTTCGCAGGCTTGAGCGCTCTCGTAGCGGGTTGTCAGGGTGCTCACCGGTTCACAGGCGGTGTCCGCCTCACCGCAACCGAGAATCGCCATCACGTAAAATGCCGGGCCCATACAACCGCCTCCGCTCCGATCAAGCCCAAACCACTGAATCCAATCGCGGTTCCTGTTGTTTCGCATCCATAACTTGGTGACGGCGACGCAAGTGCCTATCTTGATGCGGATGTCTTCTCAAACCAAGGAGGCGGCGCGGCCTGCCGGCTGGAGCACGCTTCAGCGCTTCCTCCCTTATCTTTGGCCCAAGCACGAGCCGGCTCTGCGTGCCCGCGTGGTCGTTGCGCTGGTGCTTGTGTTCATCGCCAAGAGCGCAACCCTCAGCATGCCTTTCGCGTACAAGGCGGCGATCGACCGCATGTCGGCGGGCATGGACGAGGCGACCGGCCTCGCGATCGCCCTGGTCGTGGCTTATGCGGGCGCGCGCTTTGGCGGAGTGTTCTTCGACAATGTTCGAAACGCCATCTTCGAGCGCGTAGGTCAGAATGCGGCCCGGCACCTGGCGGAAAACGTGTTCCGCCACGTTCACGGCCTGTCGCTGCGCTACCATCTGGAACGGCGGACGGGCGCCCTCACCAAGATCGTCGAGCGCGGGACCAAGAGCATCGACATGATGCTTTACTTTCTCCTGTTCAACATCGCGCCGACGGTGATCGAACTGGTCGCGATTTGCGTGATCTTCGGCATCAAGTTCGGACCCGGGCTGGTTATCGCGACTCTCGTCATGGTGGTTGCCTACATCTGGTTCACTCGCACCGTGACCGAGTGGCGCTCGCGGCTCCAGCGCGAGATGAACGAGGTCGACAACCAGGCGATCGCGCGTGCCGTCGACTCGCTCCTCAACTACGAAACCGTAAAATATTTCAACGCGGAGGAGCGGGAAGCACAGCGTTACGGCACGGCGCTCAAAGCCTTCGCCAACGCTGCCGTCAAGAACGAGACGTCGCTCGCCTGGCTCAACATTGGTCAATCGCTGATCACCAACCTCATGATGGCGGGCGCGATGGCCTACACCGTATGGGGCTGGAGCCGCGGCGCTTTCACGACCGGCGATGTGGTTCTGGTGAACACATTGCTCGCGCAGCTCTTCCGGCCGCTGGACATGCTAGGATGGGTCTACCGCACGATCCGGCAGGGCCTGATCGACATGGAAGCAATGTTCGGCGTCATCGATACGCCCGCCGAAGTGCAGGACGCGCCGGGCGCGCCGGACCTTCGCGTCCCTGCGGGCCGGATCCGCTTCGAGGACGTTCATTTCGGCTATGATGCCGAGCGGCCGATCCTGAAGGGCGTCGACCTGGACGTGAAGCCCGGGACCATGCTCGCCATCGTCGGTCCCTCGGGCGCCGGCAAGTCGACGCTCTCGCGTCTCCTTTTCCGCTTCTACGAACCCACATCCGGGCGGATCACGATCGACGACCAAGACATCTCGAACGTCCGGCAGGCGAGCCTCCGCGCAGCTTTGGGAATCGTTCCCCAGGACACGGTGTTGTTCAACGACACGATCGGCTACAATATCGGCTACGGCCGCGAAGGCTCGGGCCAGGATGAAATCGTCGCGGCCGCAAAGGGCGCCTCGATCCACGATTTCATCATGGAACTTCCACTCGGCTATGAGGCGCAGGTGGGCGAGCGCGGCCTCAAACTATCGGGGGGAGAAAAGCAGCGCGTCGCGATTGCGCGAACCCTCCTCAAGGACCCGCCGATCCTGATCCTCGACGAAGCCACGAGCGCGCTCGACAGCCGCACCGAAGCCGCGATCCAGGAAACGCTCCGCAGCGTGGCGGCCCGGCGCACCTCGGTCGTGATTGCACATCGCCTGTCGACCATCATCGAGGCCGACCAGATCGTGGTGCTCGATCAAGGCCGCGTCGCCGAGCGCGGCACCCACCTCGAACTCCTGCGCAGGGGCGGCCTCTACGCCGAAATGTGGGCAAGGCAGCAGAGCGAGCGCGAAGAGGAAGAAGCGCAGGCGGCGGAATGAACCCTCACCTTTGGCGGAGGATTGGCGCTCGACGAGGATCGGCACGAGCGGGTAGACCGTGGCGGTGAGCGACCCTCTTGCCATCCTGCGCAGTACGTTTGGCTTTGCCGACTTTCGCGGCTTCCAACGCGAGGTGGTGGATCGCGTCATGTCCGGCCGCCACACGCTCGCCGTGATGCCGACCGGGGCAGGCAAGTCGCTATGTTACCAGGTGCCCGCCCTCGCCCGCCCGGGCACTGCGCTCGTCGTTTCGCCGCTGATCGCGTTGATGCACGACCAGATCCGTTCAGCGGGAGCATTCGGGATCAAGGCTGCGTCCCTTACCTCCGCCGAGGAGGGCGCAGAGCGCCAGGAGACGATCGCACGCCTCCGCCGCGGCGAGCTCGACCTCCTCTACGTCGCGCCCGAACGCGCCTCCGGCCAGGCATTTCGGGATCTCCTCCTGAGCGTCCCGCTCGCGCTCATCGCTATAGACGAGGCTCATTGCGTATCCGAATGGGGGCACGATTTCCGGCCCGACTACCGACTCCTCCGGCCGCTGCTCGACAGCTTTCCCGAAGTCCCTCGGCTGGCGCTCACCGCGACTGCGGATCGGCAGACACGCGCCGATATTCTCGT
>JALYNE010000122.1 GCA_030773375.1 Pseudomonadota bacterium | reverse complement strand
ATCGGATCGAAGCGGGGAGTGTGCAGCGGGGTGATTGCATTGGTTCGAGACAAAGCGTCGTCACTGGACTCCGGACGCGGATAGCCGTGCAGGTTCATCATATCAGTCATGACGCCGTCAGTTCCCCCATTTGCGCTCTCACTCGCCGTGGGAATAGCCGACAACAGTAAAGAAGTGTTTGCGCAGAGGCTTCGTCAGCCGCGACGAAAAACCGCGCTCGCGGCCCAGCCAAGGAAGAGCGAGACCGCGACGGCGACGAGGCCGTACACCAGCGACCACCGGTCGGCGGCCTCGCCAACGAAACGCTCGAACCCGAGCTTCTCGATCCTGATCTCGCGAACGGCTGCCGCGATCACGCGGCCGTCGCGGATAAGGAAAGTCTCGGCGGTATAGTTGCCGACCGGCACCCGGGCCGGAATATAGATGCGCGCCCGGTAGAGCACGCCATCGGTGATCTCAACGCCGTTCGGATCTTCCTTATAGAGCTGCTGGCGCTGCTGCAGGTCGATGAGCCCGGCCTCGAAGCGTCGCCGTTCCTCGGGCGTCGCGCCCGCGCCGGGAGAAAGCTGGAGGTTCTGAAGGCCCAGCTCGTAGATTGCGGCGAAGCGCTCGTCGATGAGGTCGGCGATGGCGCGGGAAGAGGCGACCGCGTAGAACGAAGGCGCGGATCGAAAGCGCTCGCTTTCGACATTCATCCAGATACCGGCCACCTTCTGCTTTTCACGGACCAGGATCGGCTGGACGGGACCCTTTACCACCACGGCGACGTCCACCCTGTCGGTCGGGACGCGGCCGCCCGGATAAAGGATGGCGCCGAACAGGAGGAGCTCGGCGCCGGTGAACGAGTAGCGGATCTCGATCTCGCGTTGCGACACGTCGGGAACGAGCTTCGGCTCGCTCGCGCCAAGGACGAGCGGCGCCATCAGCAGAAATGCAAGCGCGCGAAGCAGCCTCACAGCGAATCGATCGTGTAGATCTCGGGTGGTCGCCAGCCGAGCCCGACCGCCATCCGAAAGGCGACGGCAAGGACAATTATCGCGAGAAACATGCGGAGCAGCTCGGGTTTGACCTTTTGTGCGAAGCGAGCACCGAATTGAGCGCCGACGACGCTCCCGAGCAGCAACAGCACGGCAAGAACGATGTCCACGGACTTGGTGGTCGTGGCGTGAATGAGCGTTGTCGCGGCCGTCACGAACAGAATTTGCATGAGCGATGTGCCGATCACCACGCTGGTGGACATGCCGAGCAGGTAGATCATGGCCGGAACGATTACAAAGCCGCCGCCAACTCCAAGCAGCACCGTCAGCATGCCCGAAAGGAAGCCGAGCGCGAGGGGAGCGAAGGGTGAGATGTAGAGGCCTGATTGATAGAAGCGCCAGCGCATCGGCAGCACCGCGATTAGCGGATTGTGGCGACGGCGGGGCTTGGCCGAGGCTTTTGGCTTGATGATGTCGAGCGCGGTCGCCGCTTCCTTGGCCATCAAGGTGCCGATGCTGCCCAGCAGGATCACGTAAAGAAGCGCGATCACCGTGTCGATCTGGCCGCTGCTCTGCAGGAGGCGGAAAAGCCCGCCGCCCGCCAGCGAGCCGAAGGTGCCGCCGGCGACCAGCACTGCGCCCATTCGGTAGTCGACGCCGCGGCGGCGGCGATGCGCGAGCATCCCGGACACGCTGGTGCCGGTGATCTGCGTGGTGGAGGAGGCGACCGCGACTGCAGGAGGGATGCCGTAGAAGATAAGAATGGGCGTTGTCAGAAACCCGCCACCGACACCCACCATCCCGCTCAGCAACCCGACCACGCCGCCCAAGGCGATGATCATCAGCGCGTTCACGGAAAGTCCGGCGACGGGAAGGTAGATGTCCACGGGTAAGAAACTAGCCGCTAATCCAAGGGTTCGGAAGGCGCGGGCAGAGCGCTGCACTTAAAAAACCTGTCGCAACGAAGACCTTGCACGCCTGCCTTTGGCCAAGTGCCGGGAATAAGTTGCGTATCGGCCGTTCCCTCATCGGCATCCTCTCATTAGGGAGGCGCCGATGGCAAGGCGAAGCTCACGCACCGGCACCCGCTCGGCGCTCCGCACCTTTCTCGACAGCGAAGCCGCGGGCGGAATTCTGCTGATGGCGGCTTCCGCGTTGGCCTTGATCGTCGCAAACAGTCCGCTTGGCCACGCCTATCACGATCTGCTCGAAGCGCCGCTCGGGCCCGCGCTCAGCCCCAAACTAGGGCCCTTGACCGCCCACTTCTTGATCAACGACGCGCTGATGGCGATTTTCTTCCTGCTCGTCGGTCTCGAGATCAAGCGGGAGTTCTTGGACGGGCGGCTGTGCACCTGGGACCGCCGGCGGCTCCCGTTCATCGCCGCAAGCGTCGGCATGGCAGTGCCGGCAGGGATATACATCCTGCTCACGGCGGGCGAAGCGGCCCTTGTCACTGGATGGGCCATCCCCGCGGCCACCGACATCGCGTTTGCGATTGGCGTACTGGCGCTCCTAGGCAGCCGCGCACCCACATCCCTAAAGCTCTTCCTCACCACCGTTGCCATTGTCGACGATATGGGCGCGGTCGCAATCATCGCCGTCGCCTACACGCCGGCGCTGAATACGCTCTACCTCGGCCTTGCGGCGGGCATCCTCTTCGCCCTCTACGCAATGGGCAAGAGCGGAGTCAGCCAGCTCTGGATCTACGCATTGGGAACGGCTTTGCTTTGGTACGCGGTTCTGATGTCCGGCGTCCACGCCACCATTGCGGGCGTGCTTGCCGCAACCGCCGTTCCCATCATCAAGACCCCGGGAAGGCCGGACTCACCCGAATCCGTGCTCCACCGTCTCGAACATAAGCTGACGCCGCTGGTGGCATATTTCATCGTGCCGCTGTTCGGCTTCGCCAATGCGGGGGTTTCGCTGGAAGGCATCGAATTAGCGGCGCTTTTTGCGCCGCTGCCGCTCGGCATTGCCGCCGGCTTGTTCGTAGGCAAGCAAATCGGCATCTTCGGCGCAGTCTGGCTATCGGTGAAGTTCGGATTGGCGACGCAACTGCGCGGGGCGACTTGGCTCCAGATTTACGGAGTGTCGGTCCTCTGCGGCATCGGCTTCACGATGAGCCTCTTTATTGGAGTACTGGCTTTTCCCGGCGCTCCGGCTCTGATCGAGGAGGCCAAGATCGGCGTCATCCTCGGCTCGGCGCTTTCGGCGCTGGTCGGCTATACGGTGCTCCGCTTGGCGCCGCAGCGAGCAGATCACGGAGACATCGAGCGCGCGCAGGCCGGGGAGATTGCGATTGACGGCGATGTCGCCGGGATCGAAGATCGCGCATGATCAAGCTCTCCGGCCTGTTTGGCCTCTTGCTTCTGCTCGCCGGGTGCGTCTCCAGCCCTCGCCAGAGCGACAACCTGGATGAAATTGCGGCTGATTACGTCCAGATGACACTCGAAATCGGGGAGCGCGAGCCCGGCTACGTCGATGCTTATTATGGCCCGAAGGAGTGGGCCGATGCAGCCAAAGCCGCGCCCCGATCGGTCGAACAGTTGGCCAACGAGGCCGACGCGCTGAGCGACCGCGCCGCTGCCATCGATCCGGGCGCACTCCAGCCGATGCAGCGCCGCCGGCGCGACTTCCTTCTGGCTCAGATCCGTGCTGCGCAGACGCGGTTACGAATGCTTCAGGGAGAGCGGTTGAGCTTCACCGAGGAAGCCCAAGGATTGTTCGGAGTCCGGGTCGAGCTCAAGCCCCTCACCCATTACGATCCCATCCTCGCGCGGATCGAACGGCTGGTGCCGGGCCCGGGAGCGCTATCCGAGCGCGTTGATGCGTTCCAGGACCGCTTCACCATTCCGCAGGAGCGGCTCCGCCCCGTCTTCGCTGCAGCGATTGCGGAATGCCGTCGCCGAACTGCGCAGCATATCGCGCTGCCGCAGGGTGAAAGCTTCACGATGGAGTTCGTCACCGGAAAAAGCTGGTCGGGCTACAATTATTATCAGGGCAATTTCAAAAGCCTCATCCAGATCAACACCGATCTGCCGATCCGGATCAGCCGTGCGGTCGATCTTGGCTGTCACGAGGGCTATCCCGGCCATCACGCGTTGAACATGCTGCTCGAGCATCGGCTTACGCGCGGGCTCGGGTGGGTCGAGTTCAGCGTTTATCCCCTTTATTCGCCGCAGTCGCTGATCGCCGAGGGATCCGCCAACCATGGCATCGACCTGGCATTTCCGGGCGAAGAGCGGCTTCGCTATGAGACCGCGGCGCTCTATCCGCTTGCGGGGCTTTCCACCCGCAATGCCCCGAAATATCTGGAGCTTCTACGTGCCACCAGCGACTTGGCGGGCGTCCGCTTCACGATCGCACGCCAATATCTCGAGCGGCGTATCGACCGCACCCAAGCGGTGGCGCTCACGCAGAAGTACCAGCTCGTCTCGAAAAAGCGGGCCGAGCAACTCATCGACTTCACCCAGCAGTATCGAAGCTACGTCATCAACTACGGCCTCGGGCAGGAACTGGTTGAAGCCTATGTCGAAGCCGCCGGGGCCAGCTCCCAGGCCCGGTGGGCAGCGATGGAGCGGATCATTTCGGAGCCGACGCTTCCCAGCGATCTTCTGGTGCGGCGCTGATGCGTTCGTTCTGGGACCCGCGCCAGCTCGCGCACGCTCCGAGCATCGAGATGCACAACGGTCGGATCGAGGCATGCGCCGAAACGCCAGCGCGCGCGCGGGCGATACTCGATGCAGTTGGGCCAACGGAGGTTCCCCGCGACCAGGGCGAAGGGCCGCTCCTCCGAGTCCACCCGCAGGCCTATCTCGACTTCGTCAAATCCGCGCATACGGACTGGCTTGCCGCCGGCCGTGAAGGCGATGCTCTGCCCTACACCTTTCCGGTCGCACGCCGGCGCCAGATCAGCCTGGATCGGATCGACGCACGCCTCGGCCGCTATAGCTATGATACCTGCACGCCGATCACGGAGGGCACCTGGACTTCAGCTTACTGGAACGTCCAGACCGCGCTTTCCGGCCTAGACGCGCTGCTCGGCGGGGAACGGGCGGCCTTTGCGCTTTGCCGGCCGCCAGGGCACCATTGCGGCGCCGATTACATGGGCGGCTATTGCTACTTGAACACTGCCGCGGTCGCAGCAGAGGCGGCGATTGCGGCTGGGAAAGATCGAATTGCGATCCTCGATATCGATTATCATCACGGAAACGGTACTCAGGATGTCTTCTACGCTCGCGGGGACGTCCTGTTCGTCTCGATCCACGCCGATCCCGCGACCGATTACCCCTTCTACTGGGGCCATGCCGACGAGACCGGCGAAGGCGAAGGGGAGGGTGCCACGCTCAACCTGCCGTTGCCGCGCGGCACCGGAATTGGCAACTATCGTGCCGCTCTGGACAAGGCGCTGGAAAGGATAATGGCCTTTGCGCCCGATCTCCTCGTTTGTTCATTCGGCGCCGACACCTATGTGAAGGACCCGATCAGCTATTTTGCCGTGGAGACCGAAGATTATCCGGCGATCGCGCGCTCGATCGCCGCGCTCGGCCGGCCGACTTTGATTGTGATGGAGGGCGGCTATGCTGTTGACGCCTTGGGACAGAATGTCGCAGCCTTCCTGAGTGGGTTTTAAGAAGGGGATGCCGGTGAGAAGTCTAATCGCGGCGCTGGCGGGTCTTGCATTATCCGCGGCAGCACCGGCTGAGGAGCCCAGGGTCTCGCCGCTTCCCACCAATCCCGAAATGACTCGGATCTTCCAAGCCGATCAGGCGGCTCGCAAGAGCCCGGCCGCGATCGATTGGACGAAGGTCGGCCCAGAGGATGCGGCGCGGCGCAAGCGAACCAAGGATCTGCTCGACGCCGGAGCGCTCCAGAGCGGGGACGACTATTGGCATGCCGCCTTCGTGTTTCAGCACGGAAGCAGGCCGCAGGATTTCTTGCTCGCGCACACGCTCGCAATTGTCGCGGCCGCGCGAGGACGTCAGGACGCGACCTGGATCGCGGCTGCTACGCTCGACCGCTACCTGCAGAACATCGGGCAGAAGCAGATTTATGGCACGCAGTACAGATCGTCTCCGCCCGGATCGGATTGGACCCAGGAGCCCTATGACCGGGAGCTGATTTCCGACGCGCTGCGGCAGGCGTTGAAGGTTCCCGTGCAGTCCGACCAGGAAAAGAGGCGGGCTGAGATCGAGGCGAGGCACCGCCCAGCCGCAACGACGAAGTAAGAGAAGCCGGCAGCTCGCCCGCTATAGCTTTTCGGTAAGCTCGGGCACCAGCTTGAAGAGGTCGCCGACCAGGCCGATGTCCGCAACCTGGAAGATGGGGGCGTCTTCATCCTTGTTGATGGCGACGATCGTTTTTGCATCCTTCATACCTGCAAGGTGCTGAATGGCACCCGAAATGCCGACGGCGATATAAAGGTCCGGCGCGACGATCTTGCCGGTCTGGCCGACCTGATAGTCATTGGGCGCGTAGCCAGCGTCTACTGCTGCCCGGCTGGCACCGACGGCAGCGCCAAGCTTGTCGGCGAGCGGATCGATGAAGGCGTGAAACTGCTCGGAAGAACCCAAGGCACGCCCGCCCGACACGATGATGCTCGCGCTGGTGAGCTCGGGCCGCTCCGAATGCGCCACTTCTTGGCCGACGAAGCTGGAAAGCCCCTGATCCCCGGTGCCGCCGATCTGCTCGATCTCGGCGGAGCCGCCCTCGGCAGCGGCCTTTTCGAAGGCGGTGCCGCGAACGGTGATCACCTTCTTCGCATCGGATGACTTCACCGTGGCGATGGCATTGCCAGCGTAGATCGGGCGGGTGAAGGTGTCCTGATCCTCCACGGAGAGAATGTCGGAGATCTGCATCACGTCGTGGAGAGCCGCAACACGCGGAGCGATATTCTTGCCGGTGGTGGTGGCGGGCGCGAGGAAGGCCCCGTGATGCTCCATCAACTGCGCGATCAAGGGCGCCACATTCTCCGGCAGCGCGTGCGCATAAGCGGGATCGTCGGCAACATGGACCTTTGCCACGCCCGCAATCCTGGCTGCCTGTTCGGCGACCCCGCCGACATTCTCGCCGGCAACGATCAGATGAACTTCACCGAGCTTCGCGGCCGCGGTAACGGCGACCAGCGTCGCGTCCTTCAGATCGCCCTCATCATGTTCCACCCAGACGAGCGTCTTCATCCCACCACTCCCGTTTCGCGCAGCTTGTCGATCAACTCGTCGACCGAACCCACCTTGACGCCGGCGGTTCGCTTGGGAGGCTCCGTCACCCGGAGCGTGGTCAGGCGCGGGGCGATATCGACACCGTAATCGGCAGGACTCTTCTGAGCCAGGGGCTTGGATTTGGCCTTCATGATGTTGGGCAGGCTCGCGTAGCGAGGCTCATTCAGGCGAAGGTCGGTCGTGACGATGGCCGGCAACCTCAGCCGCACGGTCTCGAGCCCGCCGTCGACCTCGCGCGTCACGTTTACCGCCTCGCCCTCGACTTCAACCTTGGAAGCGAACGTACCCTGCGGCCAGCCAAGCAGAGCCGCCAGCATCTGACCGGTCTGATTCGAATCGTCGTCGATCGCCTGCTTGCCGAGGATGATCATCCCCGGTTGCTCTTCGGCGGCGATCTTCGCCAGGATCTTGGCAACGCCGAGCGGCTCGACGTCCTGGTCGCTGGTGACGAGGATCGCTCGATCCGCTCCCATTGCGAGCGCCGTCCTCAGCGTCTCCTGCGCCTTGGCGGGCCCGATCGAAACGGCCAGGATTTCGGTGGCGACGCCCCGCTCCTTGAGCCGAATGGCTTCCTCGACGGCGATCTCGTCGAACGGGTTCATGCTCATCTTGACGTTGGCGAGATCGACTCCGGTGCCGTCGGCTTTCACCCGCGGCTTCACGTTATAATCGATCACGCGCTTCACCGGCACCAGCAGCTTCATGGCTTACCCTCGTAGTGTCTCAACGTACTTTGCTGCGTCGCTTGGCGAGTCGTTCTCCGAAGTCTTCGATGAGTTTCACCGATGCCGTGCGGAGGCTGAGAAGGGCGGCATCGCGTCCGACCTTCTTAACGGAGTCGACAGCGCCATAGCCGCTCTTGTCGAACTTAAAGAGAAGAATGTCCTCGGGCGAGAATTCTCGTAGGAGGAAACTCACATCAACTTCGTCCTTGCCGGTCCTACTTCGCCCCGCAGCCATGCCGATGCTGGTGTAGCCAATTAGTTCAACATGGCATCGGCCTGGGGTGGAAACCAACGGCGCATCCGACTTTCGAACACGGGGGTCGATCACGACCTCCCAATTGCGGACGACCGGAGTGTTGGCCGACAGCCGAAGAATCCGGCGATAGTCCTCATCGCTGACGTCCATCATCCGGTCCTGAGGACTCATTATGTTGATGAACGCCAGGGGATCGTCGCTTCGGGGCAGCGGCTGCACAAAGAGATTGCCCTTCGGTTGCGGGGCACTGCCAATGTCCAATCCGAAGAGGTGAAGCTCACAGGGCGCGGGTGCGGCCAAGGCGGACGCCAAGAAAGCCGAGGTGAGCCATTGCAACATCAGGCGGCTTGCTTCACCTGCGCCACGATCTTCCGAGCGGCATCGCCCAGATCGTTCGCGGCTACGATCGGAAGACCGGATTCGGCGAGGATGCGCTTGCCTTCTTCAACGTTGGTTCCTTCGAGCCGC
>JALYNE010000121.1 GCA_030773375.1 Pseudomonadota bacterium | reverse complement strand
TGCCCCTGCGCTCGGCTACTTCGGCTTTCGTCCCCGGCTTCTGCGGGGCAAGCCGGCGGCCCGCGCGGCGCTCGAGTTTATGGACGAACGCGGCGCTTCCCCACGGGCGGCCGGTGCGCTGGTGTGCCTCGATCGCAGCTTCGGCTTCCCATCAGAGATCTCCCCGCCGAAGCAGTCAATTAGGTATTGTGTCCCCGGAATACGTGGTGAGGAATATCCGGAACCACAACGCGTGCGAGGCGGGCCATGCCTTCACGATGCAGCGAGAGCCTACCTCAGTCAATTCGGTATTGTGTCCCCGCAATTCCACGCGTGCAAGGCGGGCCATGCCCTCACGATGGAACGCGAGCCCGCCTCAGTAATTCACTATTGTGTCCCCGGAATTCCGCAGCGTCAGATCGTTGGTCGTTCCGCCAAGATCCTGCGCCAGCTGCGACAGCCGTGACACGAGATCGTGGCTGTAGCTCGTCGAGGTCCCGTTCGCGCGGGTGAGCGAGGTGCGCCGATGAAAAAGGGAGCCGACGCTCACGCGCGGGCTCCCAGCTTCACTCTTCAGGTACTCTGTCGAGGAACTTCCGGTATGTATTGCGTTTCCGGAATGCCCGATCCTTATTCTACTTGGCTGTTGCGCTTCGGAGTGATGGGCTCCGGATCCCCACCATTGATGGACACAGCCAGCGAGGATGGATCCGGTTGGATAATTTCCTTTTCGTCCCAGCGAATAATCTCTAGTTCTAGAAGTCTACGGTTTTGGTCCATGTAAGCTATCGCCCATAGATCGGCACCATCACTGTCACGGATTGCTGCTTCTGCCGAGTATGGCTTTTGCCCTTCGTAGGGTGGGCGGTCGTATCCGCGGATGCCAAATATTACGCTGTCGAATCGGCCGGAACGCTCCTCCACATAGACTTGCTCTATATCTCTCGAAAGGTTAGCCCGCTCTTCATCCTGCATGGCTTTAGCCAGTGACATCAGGATGTAGCGCTCAAGGTCAGATAGAGGTTTCATGGCCATCAAAGCGGAAAAATTGTGCCGACGCTGATGGATCCATCTGGCCGAACGTTAGCGCGATATTCGATCCACTTTCCATCCACTTTGAGACTCCCTCTCAGAGTATCTCCAGCCTTCACCTGGCGCGACCAAGTGTCAAGAGCACCCTTAACAGCATCCTGAGCTTTGGCAGGATCAATGCCCTTCTTCTGCAGCCGTGTAAGGGAGTGTTGCTTGTACTTCCACGTGATGGGCCTTGGTGGGACGGGTTTGGCCGCAGGCTTCAGCCGAGAATAAATCCTTTTAAGCCCTTCGATCGCTTTTGAAAGCCGAGTTGCAGTCTGAACTCCGCGATCAGCGGTGACAACAATGTCTTCGGCCGCTTCCTCCGATGGATCCAGTGGCAAGTTCTCGAGCTTGCGTACGAGATCGGCGGTCGTGCTCCCGGAGCGAGTTCCGCGAAAGACTTCGCCGGAAGCGCCGCTCGAGGAAAAGCCATATACGATGATCTCAGGCCCTTGCACCTCTAGCCCCGTCGGATCCGTGAAGTTCACCGGATCGCCCTTCACATAGGTGTACATATTCATGCCGTCGTCGTAGCCGATCGGGTCCGCCTGCATGAACCGCCCGAGCTTCGGGTTGTACATGCGTGCGCGGGCATAGAGGAGGCCACTCACCGACTCGAAGACATAGCCGGTGAACTCGAACCGGTTACGCCTCGGGGCGATGTTGCCATATTCGTCGCAGGCAAAGATCCTGCTCATGGCGCCGGCGTCGTCGCTGATCGCAACCACGGAGCCGCGCTCGTCGGCGTGATAGAAGCTGCGCGTCGCCAGCCCCGTTCCGCTGTAGGAGATGAGCGGCTCGTCGGTGCCGGGGCCGTGGACGTAGCGGGCGGTCTGCGTGCCGCAATGCCAGGTCGGGGCGATCGACCAGAGGAGGGTGTGGCCGAAGGAGGCGGCGATCACCATACCCGCGCCCGCGAAGGCGGTGAGCATGGCGATCAGCGCGCCAGACGTTTTAGCCTATCACCTATCTCCGTACATAAACATACCAGAGTATAACATCAGCACGACGAGAAGAATAAGTACCGTTATCCCGAAAAGAACAGCTTTCCAGTTCATGTCTACCTCCTGATATTCAGCGCAATATCGCGGCTGGCCATCACCTTGGGCAGCGAAGACTGGGCGTTCTTGAACATGACATTAGACGCCCCTTTTGCGAATGCCTCATAAGCATTGCCAGTATAGCGGCAATTATATACTTGACGCAACATAAAGCGAGTCGAATACATGGCTGGACAGGCCGGCACTCAGGAAAAGTCGGAGGATTACTCCGAGGCACACCCGGGCATCACCCGCAGGATGGTGAGGGCCGGGGCCAGTGCGCTTGTCCAGCGCATGGAACCTGAGCTGGGTGTTACTTTTCCTTGCGACGAAGAGGACGTCGCTTTGGCGGTTTATAGTGCCATGGAGGCCGCGCGATCGCCATCTCGGCACTGAGTTTCGCTGCTGATCCCGGCTTCCGGTTTTCTGCCTCGGCGACGATCAGAACGGCGCTAATCGTCTGGGCATCCTTCGCTAGCGCGTAGAGCTCTTCTGGTTTCAAGATGAGATTCTTCACGTCCTTCGGCATGTGACGGAATCGGTTCGTTGCGATCACTTCCGTCTCGCTTTCTTCGAGAGCAAAGGTCGTGGAGTGCACGACGGCGTTTCTCGCTCCGTTCACGACGCCAAGCTGCTCGAAAGCTCGAGACAGATAGGGCTCTAGTTCACGCCCTCGGGCTAGGTAGCATCGCTTGATGAAGCTGGTGAGTTGGTCAGCTCGGGTTCCGCTGAACAGGGCTTGGCCAATCTCTTCGTCTACACCAGCCGCAGCGCAGAGGAGACCGAATAGGCATACCTCCATCCAAGAGAAATCGTGTATGAACTCGCCTAAAGCGTGGCGGTAACGCTCCAGTGCGCTGTCAGGACTTAAAGGATAAGGAATGTCTGGATCGGACAACGACGATCTCCCCCGTGCTGAGATCGAAGCACGGATGAGCGCTGGCCTCAAGCGGGCACTGCGGACGCCCAGCAAGGCGAAGACGCGCGAGAAGCGTCCTCCGGCGCAGCCCGTCCAGCAATCGCCCTAAGTCCCGTTTCCTTCGTAGGCGTCAATCGCCTTCTGGGACTCGCGCCGCACACAGTCTTCCTCTCTTTGGGTTATGGAGCTTCGCTGAAATAGACCGGTACGCGGATCGATATGGTCCGAAATGTTGAACGTGGCGTAGAATTCCTCACACCAATCCCTCGTTGGCTCCGGGGGCTGCTGAGTTTCACCGCAGCCAACCAGCGTCAGCGCCCCAAGCGCTGCCCATACGCTTCTCATGCCTCGCGTCCTCGTGCTCGCCCGGCTGGAGCCGGGTGGTTGAACACGTGCGAGCACGGATGCAGCACGCCCCACGTATTCCCCGTGAGGGTCTTGTATTTCGCGGGCCGCCCGACATAAGCGGTCCGTGCTCGGCACGTGAACGTGCACCGTCAGGGCTGTTCAAGACCCTGAGCGGCGATGCGAGATTATGCGGCTAGCGGTATCGACGCCAGCGCCAATTGATCTGAGACGGGTAGCGAACGAACCCGTAGTCAGGCGGCGATGTCAGGCCGCCGATAGGTGAGCCGCTTGCCGCGGGCGCCGATCATCGCGAGATCGGTGTGCTCGGCGTCAGAGACCTTGCGGGTGTTGTAGCGGAAATCGAACTCCGCGCAGTAGCGAGGCAGGTGGTGCTGGCTCAGATGATGATAGGTGCCGATCACGCCACGCTTGAAGATCGAGAAGAAATTCTCGACCGTGTTGGTGTGGTGGAAGCCGCCGGTGCGGACATATTCGCCGGCACTGTGGTTGACCGTGCCGTGGCCGGAGAACTCGCGCCCCATGCGCTCATAGACCATGCTCTCGTCCGTCATGAGATAGCTGGCGCGGTCGACCTTGGTAACGACTAGCGGGCGCAACTCCTTTGCCGTCACATTAGCGACGTGGCGGGAGGCCACGCGTCCGTCACGCTCAACCAGCGCCATAACCGGCTTCTTAGGCGCAGGAGAGCGAGTGGCGCGGTTGCGGGCCTTTCCCCCCACCCAGGTCTCATCGGCCTCCACAACCGTATCGGGGCCGCCCAGCGGACCATCGTCAATGTCCATCGCCTCGCGGATGCGGTGAGCCATGAACCAAGCCGACTTGTAGGTGATGCCGAGCGAGCGGTGCAGCTGGTGCGCCGAGATGCCCTTCTTCGATCCGGCCATCAAGCGGAAGCCGAGCAGCCACTTGTTGAGCGGGATCTTGGAGTCCTCGAAGATCGTCCCAACGGTGACGGTGAACGGCTTGCGGCAGGGGTTGCACATGACGACGCCAGGACGGGTGCTCTTGCCCGCCAACCGCTTGACGCGCTCGACCTCACCGCAGTGCGGACAGACCGGCCCGTTAGGCCAGTGCAGCGCTTCCAGATGCTCGCGAGCGGCGTTCGCATCGCTGTAGATCGGGTTGGTGAGATCGAACATTGCGGGTGATTTCCTCCTCTGGAAACCACCTTAGAAGGCGCTACTGTTGCGTCAAGTATATAAATGCCGCCCGAGCTTCGGGTTGTACATGCGTGCTTTGTAGTAATAGAGGTCAAGGCTGCTGAAGTAGCGCTGGCCGGTGTATAGGAAGCGGCCCATATGGGTGCTGCTCGTCGTGGCGGTGTTCCCGTACTCGTCAAAAGTGTTGATCGCGAGCGGGCTTCCGTTGATGTCGGTGACGGCGATGACCGAACCACGCTCGTCCGCCTGCAGGAAGCGCCGGTCGGTGGTTCCGGATCCTTCGTACCAGACGAGCGGCTCGTCTGATCCAGGCCCGTAGACAAACCGGCGCTGCGTTGCGTTGGTCGGGCTGCGCTCCGCGACGATCTCACTCCCAAGGCTTTCATAGTGAACCGCGGGCGGGTTGCCGGCGCGGCTGCCTGCTCCGTTGAGGCGGCCAAGAGGATCGTAGAAGAACTGCGCTCCGTTCGAGACCGAGACGAGACGGTTCTCCGAATTGTAGCTGTAGCCCCGCGTACCGTCGTGGGTGAGGTTGCCCCTCGCGTCATAGGTGAGGCTAACCCCGGCCCGATTTGCAAGCTGGTTGAGGCCGTTGGGCGTCTCCCCGATGGTGCCGCTTGTATGGCCGGTGAAGGCATAAGCGTCATTCGAGCGGCTATTCGAGACGATCTGGCTTGCTGGATTGTAGCTGAAGTCCAAAGTCAGGTCGTTCGCCGTCCCGCCGAGGTCCTGCACCAGCTTCGACAGGCGCGCGGCATTGTCGTAGCTGTAGCGCGTCACCGTCCCGTTGGCCCGGGCGAGCGAGGTGCGCCGATAAAAAAGGGAGCCGACGCACATGCGCCAGCTCCCACTATGAACGTCTACCTTGCGTCAGGTCACCCTTAATTTCACTATATTAGCGACTTGCAAATTATCCTAAGTCTATAGAACTCGATTATGAACCAAAATCATCACTGTATAGATCAACCGCTTCGCCGGACTTGTAGTCGCGCCAAACAGGCCTTTCCTTCCAGTAGTCCTCAGTGTGAGCCATCGCCTCCTTGACAGTAGGTTCCCAAGTCGATCTAAGTGGTTCGTGCTGTATGGACTCGTCGACGGTTTCTATGACAATCCTCCAGCCGTCCTCCCGCGGAATGAATGGGTCTTCTATCTCGTCGTTAGGATCTGCGGGCATAAGCCAAGCTCTAATTTTCGGCTCCGTGTCCGTTTCTGTGATGTATTCTGGCACGATCAATTCCTCCGGAACGGTATGTGTTGGGGAACTCCAGGATAGGGCTCAAACTTGCCTCTAGCGGTTCGAATCTCGAACTGCCCATGCGGACCGCTCCACCGGCCCTGCTTTGGAGGGTTGAGATCTACCCGGAATCGGCGCTGGCCATCGGCGCTCATGAACCAATAGTTCCCGTCCCTCGTCTGCTTACCCCTATACCCCCTGCCGAGCCAGCGGGATACACCGCGCGCGGTTAGCATCACCCGGGTTATCCTGGCTCCGGGGAATAGGTGAACCGCCCGAGCTTCGGGTTGTACATGCGGGCGCGGGCATAGAGGAGGCCGCTCACGGACTCGTAGACGTAGCCGGTAAACTCGAACCGGTTATGCCTCGGGGCGATGTTGCCATATTCGTCATAGGCAAAGATCCTGCTCATGACGCCGGCGTCGTCGCTGATCGCATTCTACAGCGTTCTGGATGAGCCCGCGTATGACGGCTTAGCCGCGGCCATTGAGTAACTGCATCCGCACTAGGAGGGCCTGCTCCCGTGGTAAACTGCACGCGCTTCTCTCTCACGCATGGAGCGGGCGTGTTTCGCTCTTCTGGTTACCCCTCGAGACAAGCGGACAACAGAAGAAGGCCGCCCCACCTGGAGCGGCCTTCCGCAAGAAGTTTTTCCGAACGACCCGTAGCAGCCTGAACTAGTGGTAGATCTTCCCTGGAACCATTTTCTCCAAGGCACCTGGTGTTGGAAGGGAACTTACCGGCGTTCCGTCCCCCCTCCACAGCTCCACCTCTTTCAGCTTCTTGTCGGCACCCGCGACAACAGTCAGCATGACCCCTATTCCGTCAATGTCGCGGTACGTGGCGGTCAGGACTGCTTTCTCTCCAGGCTCGATCTGACCCCACCGCCAGACCGCGTAACCGGGTCTGGCGGCCGAGTATGAGGAAGGTGCGCAAAAGTCATGAGATAGCTGCACGTTCCCCAACAAACCCGAAGCGATAAGAACTTCGTAGACGAGATTCCCCGCGCCTTCATTCGGTGGCATCGAAAATGGTCCCGATATTGGTAATGCCATTTCCTAACGCCGAAAGCTCGCCACTGATACTCCCTGTGACCAAATGTGGGGGCTGGTAGGGAGGAATGCATTGTTCCTGCCCTCTCCCAAAAAGCAGGTTCATCGAAACACCGAAACGAGCCTCAGCATCCGCTGAGGCGGAGCGCGCGCAAGTTCCTACTTGCGTTCCCACACCTTGCGTCCGCCGACCCAGGTTTCGAGCACCCGCGTCTGCCGGATGTCGCGCGGAGCCGATTCGAAGAGGTCGCGGTCGATGAAGATGAAATCGGCCATCTTGCCGGCTTCGAGGGTGCCGAAGCGATCTTCGGCAAAGCCGGCGAAAGCGGCGTCGCGTGTGAAGCCGGCAAAGGCCTGCGCCATCGTCACTTTCTGCTCGGGTAGCCAGCCGCCGGGCGGCTGCCCCCCCTCATCCTCGCGGCTGACCGCGACCGCCAGGCCGTGGAAGGGATTTGAAGATTCCACCGGGAAATCCGATCCGAAGGCGAGCGGCGCGCCGTTGGCGATCATGCTTCGCCAGGCATAGGCGCCGCCCAGGCGAGCGAGACCCATTCGAGCTTCGGCCATGCGCCAGTCGGACGTCTGGTGCACCGGCTGCATCGAAGCGGTGATCCCGTTCCGCCCAAAGCGCGGCAGATCGGCCGGATCGACGATCTGCGCATGCTCGATCCGCCAGCGCCGGTCGCCCTTGTAGGTGCCGGCCAGCTCTTCGATCGAGTCCAGCAGCTGCGCGTTGGCCGCGTCTCCGATCGCGTGCACCGCCACTTGAAAGCCGTCCATCGCGGCCCGGCTCATCAGGTTCTTGAGCGTTGCATCGCTGAGGAAAGCGAGCCCCTTTTCGCCCGGCTTGTCCTTATAAGGCTGTTTCAGCCAAGCCCCGCGAGAGCCGAGCGCGCCGTCGCTGTAGAGCTTAACGCCGACCATCCTCAGTTTGCTGTCGTAGAGCCACGGCGTTGGCTCGGTTCCTGCCACCGTAAGCAGCGGCTCGATGCCCGCGGCATAGGACATGATCCGGATGTTGAGGCGCCCTTCGTCCCCGGCCCGGCGGATGACCAGCCAATCGTCCGCGCTTGTTCCCATGTCGGCAACGGCCGTCACTCCATTCTGGAGGAGAATGGCCTGCGCCGTATCGAATGCTTGGTCGCGGACGCGCGGCAGCGGGGGCGGTACGGCCTTGTCGACGAGCTGCATGGCCGCATCGACGAAGATGCCGGAGGGCTGCCGGCCGGCGGTCTCGATGCGCCCGCCAGGCGGGGATTTGGTCGCAGCGGTGATTCCGGCCTCTTTCATCGCGACGCTGTTCGCCCAGCCCGCATGACCGTCCACCCGCTCGAGCCATACCGGGCGGCCGGGCACGACGGAGTCGATATCCGCCGCCGTCGGGAAGCGGCCGAGACCCCATTTTTCCTGGTTCCACCCGCGGCCGACGATCCATCGCGGGCTTGGGTTGGCGGCAGCATAAGCAGCGAGCTTCGCCTGCGCTTCCTGGAGCGTCCGCGTGTCGCTGAGATCGAGCTGCAGTGCCTGGAAACCGAGGCCCATGACGTGCCCGTGGGCATCGACAAGGCCGGGAATCATCGTCCTGCCCCTGCCGTCGACACGGTAGTCAGGCCGCGCGGCGGGCCGCTCGCGCCGCTGGAGAAGCTGCTTGACGCGTCCGTCGTTGCCGACAAGGATCCCGGTGAAGCGGACGATCTCCTTGTTCGCACCCAGCGTGTAGCCGTTCACATTGTCGACCAAAGTGTCGGCCGCTGCCGCGTGGGCGCAGAACAGGGCCGCGAGCGCGGCCACGAGCTTCCTCATTTGTTCAACCTTCTCACCAAGGATGACGTGTCATGACGCGCGCCGCCCATCGCCTGCACGTCGCCATAGAAC
>JALYNE010000120.1 GCA_030773375.1 Pseudomonadota bacterium | reverse complement strand
CGGCAGCAGCCCTTTGGCATGGGCTGATACCGCTTGGCCGTGGGGAGTGTGGAGATGCATCACGGCATGCGCGTCAGGACGCGCCATATGGATTGCCGAGTGGATGGTGAACCCGGCAGGATTGGTGATGAAGGGGGTGGGTTCCACGGGATGCCCGTCCAGGTCGACCTTGATCAGGCTCGATGCGGTGACTTCCTCGAACATCAAATTGTAAGGGTTGAGGAGGAAATGGTGCTCCGGCCCTGGGACCCGCGCAGAAAGGTGCGTGAAGATGAGGTCGTCCCAGCCGAAATAGGCAACGAGCCGGTAGGCTGCGGCAAGGTCGACGCGGATCTTCCATTCCTCATCGGAGACCTTCCCCTGGAGCGAGGGGATGTCGAGGGACCCCAGCGGGGATATGTCCGCCATGCTTTTGGCGATTGCGTCGACGCGGCCCATCTCGATGCTCCTTGTCTTTGTTCGGGCTTATAGCGCGCCGTCAGCGCCTCGGCCATGCTGGGATGTTTTTGCGATGCGCGAACGCCTAACCAAGGGTGTCGGGATGGGCTGCGGCAAAGGCTTCGAGCGCGTTCGCCTCCGCCTCCGCCCGCAGGAGCGTTGGAAAATCCTCCAGCTCAACTGCGAAGCGACGGGCGTTGAAAAGCTGGGGGACGAGGCAGATGTCGGCGAGCGTCACCGTGTCTGCGAAGAGGAAGCGGCCCGCGCGAGGGCTTGCCTGAACTTCGAGCGCGGCGAGGCCTTCGCGCACCCAATGGCCATACCAACTGTTCCGCGTCGCCTCATCGGCGCGGAGGGAGCCGCTCAGATATTTGAGCACTCGGAGATTGTTGAGCGGGTGGATGTCGCACGCGACGGCAAAAGCGAGCGAAAGGACGTAGGCGCGGTCGGCTGGTTCAGCTGGAATCAGCTTCGGATCGGGTGCGACAGCATCAAGATAGTCTATGATCGCAAGGCTTTGGGTGATGCGGAGCTCGCCCACCTCAAGCATCGGCACGAAACCTTGAGGGTTGCGCGCGCGATAGTCCGGCTCCTTTTGCTTCCCCTGGACAAGGTCCACCGGCACGCGCTCATACTGAATGCCCTTGAGGTTGAGCGCGATCCGCACCCGATAGCTCGCCGAGGAGCGAAAATAGTCATAAAGAACTGGCTTGCTCATTCGGGCTCCTCCATCAGTCGTTCTCGAGGGCTCGCGATTGCGGGAGGCCCCCCTTTGTGGCTTGATAACGTCAGGCTTCCACCCTGTGGGCCAGGCTTATCTTCCTGGGTGCGCAAGCTCCCGAGCGGTGGTACGGCGCGTTGGCCATGGACGAATTCTACCGCATCCGCCGCTTGCCACCCTACGTTTTTGCCGAAGTAAACGCCATGAAGGCTGCCGCGCGCGCACGCGGGGTCGACATCATCGATCTCGGCATGGGCAATCCCGATGGCGCTCCGCCCGCCCATGTCGTCGACAAGCTGGCCGAGGTGGCACGCAACCCTCGGGCGCATGGTTATTCCGCCTCCAAGGGCATCGCAGGGCTGAGAAAGGCGCAGGCCGCTTATTATCTGAGGCGCTTTGGGGTGGAGCTCGACCCCGATGCCGAGGTGGTCGTCAGCTTGGGTTCCAAGGAGGGGCTCGCCAACCTCGCACAGGCGATCACGGCGCCGGGCGATGTCGTGCTGGCGCCGAACCCGAGCTACCCAATCCATCAGTTCGGCTTCATCATCGCGGGCGCTGCGATCCGATCCATTCCGGCCGCGCCCGGACCAGATTTTTTCCTGCGGCTGGAATATGCGCTCCGCTACACCGTGCCCAAGCCGACGGTGTTGGTGATCGGTTATCCAAGCAACCCGACCGCTTATGTGGCGGACATCGACTTTTACGGGAAGGTGGTCGCGTTCGCGCGGGAGCATAAGCTGTGGGTGATCAGTGACCTTGCTTATGCCGAGATCTATTTCGGGGACACGCCGACGCCCTCCATCTTGCAGGTGCCCGACGCCAAAGAGGTGGCGATCGAGTTCACGTCCATGTCGAAAACCTACTCGATGGCGGGCTGGCGAATCGGCTTTGCGGTTGGAAACAGAACCCTGATCAATGCCCTGACACGCGTGAAATCATATCTGGATTATGGTGCCTTCACGCCGGTGCAGGCGGCCGCCACGGTAGCATTGAACGGGCCGCAGGACATCGTTGAAGCCAATCGCCAGCTTTACAAGGCGCGCCGGGATTGCCTGGTCCAGAGCTTCGGCCGGGCGGGATGGGAGATCCCGGAACCTGAAGCGAGCATGTTCGCCTGGGCGCCGATCCCGGAGCCCTTCCGCGCGATGGGGTCGATGGAGTTTTCGAAGCGCCTTCTGGCCGAGGCGAATGTTGCCGTGGCCCCAGGGGTCGGTTTCGGGGAGGAAGGCGAGGGATTCGTTCGAATCGCGCTTGTCGAAAACGATCAAAGGCTCCGCCAAGCGGCGCGAAACATCAAAAAATTCCTTGGCTCTGCCGGGTGAATTTGCGCGACCCGAAACAATTTTCCTTGGCAAAGCTTCAGGAAACTGCCTATCCTTAACGAGAAGAGGCGTGCGGCGGACAAGCCGCGCATCCTCAAGCATCAAGAGTGAGCCTTGTGCTCACGCCAACCTGCCTACCCGGGCAAGGTGGCGGTCCCGGAGGGACGATGCGGCCGAACCGGCAATGAAGCGGGTCTCGCGCAGCAACGTCCTTCCAGTCCGAAGGAAGAGTCTATGCTGCGTACCGATCGCCAGTCAGCAGAATGCCGCCCCACGGCAAGCGCAAAGGGAATGACGCCGTTGCAGCTGACCCTCGCGCAGTCGCCGAACCCTCGGCCGACCGTCTTGCGAGACTTCGAAGTGCGGCTCGACCTTGATTTCGCGGTCAGCACACGGGCAACCTTGTGCGGACGCGAGGGCGCGCCCGTCGTGGTGGTGCTTGGCGGGATTTCGGCGAACCGCTTCGTCGCGCGGTGTGACGATGGGCGGCCCGGCTGGTGGGCCTCGCTGGTCAGTGAAGGCAGCGGCGTCGATCTCGACCACTTCCAAGTGCTCGGGCTCGATTTCGCTGCTGACGATACGGGGCGGACTGCGCCTTCGTCCGCAGATCAGGCAGGAGTCATCTGCGGCGCGCTCGACGCCGTCGGCGCTGCCAAGGCCCATGCGATCGTTGGCGCGTCTTACGGCGGCATGGTGGCGCTGGCGGCCGCCGAGCATCATCCCGAGCGGGTGGACCGCGTCGTGGCCGTTTCGGCCGGCGCTTGCCCTCATCCGTTCGCAACCGCACTTCGCGAGCTTCAGCGGCGGGTGGTGGATCTCGGGCTCCGCAACGGCGATCCCGACGAGGCGCTCTCCATTGCGCGCGGCATAGCCATGTTGAGCTATCGCACAGCGGAAGAGTTCGACCAGCGGTTCAGCGGTGGCATTCCAGGGCACGACTGCCTTGGGACGAGCGGAGCGGGCGAATATCTTCGCGCCCGCGGCGAGCAGTTCCGGTCCGTGATGTCGCCGGAGCGCTTTCTCAGCCTTTCTGCTTCGATCGACCGGCACTTCGTCAATCCGGAGCGGATCGCCGCGCCGACCTTGATCATAGGCGCCGAGACGGATCAGCTCGTCCCGCCCGGTCAGCTTCAAGCGCTGCACGCGCGACTGGCGGGCCCCTCCCACCTTCATCTCCTCCCCTGCCTCTACGGCCACGACATGTTTCTAAAGGAGCCGGAGACGCTTGCAGCACTGGTCAAGCCCTTCCTGGAGGAGGATCTTTGACGACGAGACGGAGGGTCTCAACCGTGGTGGCCTCCGCCGGTGTTGGCTCGGATCCCGCCTACGGGTCGCTGACGCCGCCGCTCTGGACGTCGGACACTTACGAATGGGCCGATCCCCAGGAAAAGCCGAGCTACGACTATTCCCGGACCGTGAACCCTAACCGCGACATCGTCGCGGCCGCCTTGGCCGAGCTTGAAGGAGCGGCCGGCGGCGTTCTTACCAACTCCGGGCAATCGGCGGCGCTGCTCGCCTTGCTGCTTGTGCCGCCGGGTGGCGTCGTTGTCGCGCCGCACGATTGCTACGGCGGGACGTACCGGCTGATCGCTGGCCTTGAGGAAAAGCGTCTCGTCCGTGCGCGCTTCGTCGATCAGGCGGACGATGCGGCTTTCGAGCGGGCAATGGACGAGAAGCCGGCGCTCCTGTGGCTCGAGACGCCGAGCAATCCGCTTTTGCGCGTCGTCGACGTGGCTCGGCGAGCGGCGCAGGCCAAAGCGGCAGGCGCGCTGACCGTTGCCGACAACACCCTTCTTACGCCCTGCCGACAGCGGCCGTTGGCGCTTGGCTGTGACCTGGTCATGCATTCAACCACCAAGGCGCTGAACGGCCATAGCGACCTGTTTGGCGGCGCCCTGCTGCTGTCCGATCCGGAGCTGCTCGAAAAGGCGCACTGGTGGGCGAATGCGGCTGGGCTCAGCGCTTCGGCGCATGACGCGTGGCAGACGCTTCGAGGATTACGGACCTTGCCGCTGCGCGTCGATCGCCAGGAGGCCAGTGCGCGCGAAATCGCAGCCTGGCTTTCCAGACGTTCGGAGGTGGCCGCAGTTCACTATCCCGGGCTCGAAAGCGATCCCGGCTATGAGCTCGCGGCGCGTCAGCAGGACGGCCCCGGCTTGATGCTGAGCTTTCGCGTGAAAGGCGGCGGAGCGGCAACCAAGGCGTTCCTGGATGCGCTGCAGCTCATCACGCTGGCTTCGTCCCTGGGCGGTTTTTCGAGCTTGATCTGTGTTCCCTCGACCATGACTCACCGAGGTATGCCGCCGGAGGCACAGGCGGAGGCGGGAATCGATGCTGGGCTGTTGCGGCTCTCGGTCGGCCTTGAAGCGCCAGTCGATCTCGTTGCCGATATCGAGCGGGGGCTCACAGCGATCGCATAGCTCTTGCATAATTATGCAGGGCTATGCATAGCCGGGCCCTATGATTCGCGTTGCCATTCTTGGTGCCTCCGGGTTCGTGGGGGCTGAGCTGCTCCGGCTTTGCGCGGGCCATCCGCGCCTGGAGCCGGTGCGGCTGTTCGGCGACAGCCAGGCCGGCCTCCCGGTCGAACAGGTGCATCCACATCTGGCGCTTGCCTATCCCGGCGCCACGATCGAGCGCTTCAGTCCCGAGCTTCTGGAGAACGTCGATCTCGTCTTCGCGGCGCTTCCCCATGGCCATTCGCAGGCAGTCGCCCCCGGACTGATCGAGCGGGGCATTCGGCTGGTCGATCTTGGGGCTGATTTCCGGCTGCGGGAACCGGCCGAATATGAGCGCTGGTACAAGGAGCCGCATCAGGCGCCGGAACTGCTTTCCCGGTTCGTCTACGGCATCCCCGAATTGCACCGCGCCCAAATCGCGGGTTCCAAGACGGTTGCAGCCGCGGGCTGCTACCCGACGTCGGCGATCCTGGCGCTCCGGCCGCTGCTGCCGCTGATCGACCCCAGCACGATCGTGGTCGATGCCGCTTCGGGGGTTACGGGCGCGGGGCGGGGGCTGAAGGACGAGACACACTTCGCCACCGTCGACGAGAATTTCACGGCCTATGGGCTGCTTGCCCACCGCCACACCGCCGAAATGGAGATGGAGCTTGGCGGGCCTATCCTTTTCACCCCCCATCTCGCGCCGATGAACCGCGGTATCCTCGCCACCTGCTACGGCGTCGCGGCTCGCGATATGGGCCCGGAAGAGCCGCTGGAGGCGCTGCGTGCCGCTTATGGGGACGAACCCTTTGTCCATGTTTCTGAACGGGCGCCCTCGACCAAGTGGACGCTGGGATCGAACGCCGTCCACCTCACCGCCCGCTATGACCCGCGCACGCGTCGTGTGCTTGCCGTCGCGGCCTTGGACAATCTCGTGAAGGGAGCCGCCGGGCAGATGATCCAATGCGCCAATTTGATGCTGGGCCTCGAAGAAGCATCCGGGCTTTCGCGGGTGGGAGTTTATCCATGAGCGTCACCGCCGCAGCGGGGTTTGTCGCTTCGGGCTGTCATGCCGGCGTCAAGAAGCGGCGCTTCGATATGGCGCTGGTCGCCACGGACGACCGGCAGCCTGTCACTGCGGCCGCGGTGTTCACGCAAAACAAGTTCGTCGCACCGCCGGTGGTGGCCAGTCGGCGCCGTCTTGCCGAAAATGGCGGGCGCGCGGCGGCGATCATCATCAATTCGGGCAATGCCAATGCCGGGACCGGAGCGGCAGGCTTGTCGGACGCCGAGGCCATGTGCGCCGCCGCCGCCGACGCGCTCGGCATATCGGGCGCGGACGTGCTCGTGTGCTCGACCGGGATCATCGGCACCCCGCTGCCGATGGACAGGATGCTGCCCGCCACTCCGAAGCTCGCGAAGAAGCTCTCGGTCGAGGGCGCCGAGGAGGCGGCCAAGGGCATTCTCACGACCGACAGCAAGACAAAGGAAGCCGTCGTGAAGGGCTCCACCTTCACGCTGGGCGGAATGGCCAAGGGTTGCGGCATGATCGCCCCGAACATGGCGACCATGCTGGCTTTCCTCACCACCGACGCAGACGTCGCGCAGGAGGAGCTTCAAGCGATCCTGAAAGACGCCGTCGACGGCACCTTCAACACCCTCAACGTCGATGGCGCGACGTCCACCAACGACACCGTGATCCTTCTTGCCTCAGGCCGGAAAGGCAAGCCTGACCTCGCCGAGTTCACCGACGCGGTTCACCGTGTCTGCGAGGATCTGACCTACCAGATGGCAAGGGATGCCGAGGGCATGACCAAGATGGTGGCCCTCCGCGTCACCGGAGCTGCGAGCGATGCAGACGCACGAATCGCTGCCAAGAACATTGCCGAGAACAACCTCGTCAAGTGCTCCTGGTATGGCGGCGACCCTTATTGGGGGCGCCTTCTTGCCGCGGCTGGGTCCTCCGGCATCGCCTTCGAGCCCGAGAAGTCGAGCGTCGCTTATGGCGGCATTGTCGTGGCGCGCGCCGGGACCAATGCCGACCATGATGTCAAGGCGGTGGCTGCGCACATGATCAACGAGCGGATCGACATCGAAGTCGCCCTGGGAATTGGCGGAGGATCGGCGCAGGTGATCGGGATCGATCTTGGCCCCGGATACATCAAAGAGAACAGCAAGACGTCATGAGAAGCAGTCCGGCCGATACGGCGCGCGTCCTCGTTCAGGCGCTCCCCTACATCCAGCGCTTTGCCGGGAAATCCATCGTCGTGAAGCTCGGCGGCGCCGCGATCGATGCCGAGCTTGATCGTGCGCTGGCGCAGGACGTGCTGCTGCTCCGCAGCGTGGGGGTGCGCTGTGTTCTTGTTCATGGCGGTGGCCCGCAGGTCGATGCATTGATGCGCCGGATGGGCAAGGAACCGGAGTTCCGAAACGGCTTGCGCGTGACGGACGGAGAGACCCTGGAGATCGTCCGGATGGTGCTGGTGGGCAAGATCAATCGCGATCTGGTTGGAACGATCAATCGCGAAGCGCTCGAGGATCCGGTGGCGGTCGGTGTGTCTGGCGAGGACGGCGGGCTGCTGACGGCAACGCCGCTTGCATCCGAGCTCGGCTTTGTCGGAGACGTCAGCCACGTCCGCGCTTCGGTGCTCCACCGGCTGCTCGACGAGGGGCTGACGCCGGTCGTCTCGACGATCGGCTCCGACGCTGGCGGCCAGCCCTACAACATCAACGCCGACGAGGCGGCGCGCGCGATCGCCGTTGCCATGGCCGCGGAAAAGATCGTCTACCTGACGGCGGCTCCGGGACTGCTGGCCGATGTCAACGATCCCGCCTCGCTCATTCCGCGGCTGAGCTCGGCCGAGGTTCGCGAGCAGATCGAAGATGAGAGCGTCAGTGCTGGCATGATCCCGAAGCTCCGCGCCTGCGCCGACGCGGTGGACGGCGGCGTTGGGAGCGCCCACATCATCGATGGGCGGGTTCCGCACACCTTGCTGATCGAACTTCTGACCGACGAAGGCATTGGCACGATGGTGCGGCGTGAGGCGAACGCGTGACCAATCTCCTCAGCATCGGCGATCTGTCGCGCGACGCGCTGGAGGAGATCCTGACGCTATCGCAGCGATCCTACATCGGCCGGCCGCTGGACGGCCAGGGCGTCGCGCTCCTTTTCCAGAAGCCCAGCGCGCGGACGCGCAACTCGATGGAAATGGCGGTGGTGCAGCTTGGCGGCCACCCCGTCTACATTCAAAAGGAGGAAGTCGGGCTCGGCACGCGCGAGACTGCGGAGGACGTTGCCCGCACCCTTGCCTGTTATCACGCGCTGATTGCCGCCCGCGTCATGAAGCATGATGACCTCGATCGGATGGCGGCGGCCACGGACAAGCCGATGCTCAACATGCTTTCCGATACGGACCACCCGCTCCAGGCCTTGGCCGATCTCCTCACGGTGAAGCAGCTGCTCGGCACATTTCAGGGGGCTCGGCTTGCCTATGTCGGCGATGCAAACAACGTCTGCCGTTCGCTGGCACAAGCATGCTCGATGCTGGGGGTCGAGCTCAAGGTTGCAAGCCCCGAAGGGTATGGATTGAGCGCGCAGGAATTGGCGTCCCTGCCGGGCGTCTCGCAGACAGACGATCCTGCCGAAGCGGTCGCGGGCGCGCGCGTCGTTTATACTGACGTCTGGGTCTCGATGGGACAGGGCGAGGAGACGGCGGCGCGGCGGCAGGCTCTTGCACCGTTCCAGGTCAACGCGAAGCTGATGGCGTGCAGTGACGATGCATGGTT